>JAHECI010000220.1 GCA_024641825.1 Desulfobacterales bacterium
ACGCCGGGGGCTGAAATATCCACCCAGGTTCCATAATTGGAAAAACCGGCCTTGCAGTCGTCGGCCTTTGTGGCCGCCACATTGATGATATCGCTTCGCGACCCCATATAATCCGGGGTTTCAACGTCAGAATTGCCCGCAGCCTTGAAGATAAGGCCGCCGTTGGCAAGAAAATAATCGATGGCAGCCCCGATCCCGCCGCTGTTCGAGGACCCCCAGCTGCACGACGCGATCCTGGCACCGTTGTCTGCTGCATAATAGAGTGCTTCTGCCGCGTAGTCCATGGCGATAAGACCCACCTCCTGGGAAGATCCGTTTAGGGCCGACCATCCGATTCTTAACGCCATTATCCGGACGCCGTTCCCGGATGTTTCCAGGGCTCCACTACCCCACCCGCCGGAAGGAGACGCCACGGCATTTCCATTGTTGTTTATGGCGGCCACGATGCCTGCACAATGGGTCCCGTGGCCGTCAAAATCCCGGGGGTCATTGTCCGCTGTACCGCAGTCCTCTACATAGCCCCCGCTGTTAAAGCATGTATAGACGGTATCGAACGTGTTTTGGACAAAATCATAGCCGATCCAATCGTCCACATATCCATTTCCGTCATCGTCGACGCCTTGGACACCGTTTTTTTCCGCAGAGTTAATCCACATGTTGCCGCCAATGGCCGTGGGCGTGCTGTATGAAGCATTGGCGCCACCGAGGTCTTTGGCGAAATAGCGGACCCCGGTGTCTAAAACAGCCACGACGATGTCGGAATTGCCGGCCTCGGTATTCCAGGCCGTCGGTGCCTGGATCTTCGAAAGGTGCCATTGTTGATCGTAAAATGGATCGTTGGGCACGGCAAAAACAGCGTGAATCCCGACGGGCTGGGCGTCGATCACCCCCGGAATCTCTTTATATTTTTTAACCGCGGAAATAACATCCGTTGTTTTGCCAAATTTGACCTTGTGCCAGCCCCCCAGGTCGATGGTTCGTCCTCTGAATTTCCGCTTTCGGGCACCGGGAAACTGGGACCGGATGGACGTGACGCCAAAGCCCTCTCCCACCTGATCAAAGGCCGGAATCCCGGTCCGCCCCCGTGGGATTTCCCGGGGGTCCATGGATTCAACCACGGATGGATCGAATTTTACAATGATTCTGTCGGAAGCATATCCCACAAACCCGGGAGCGTCAGAAGCTTCAGATCCGCCGGAAAAAACAGTGGCCGCACCGGCGCCCAAGGGATAGAATATCATCGATAGCGCGATGATTAAAGAATAGGAAAATATTCGCCTCATGGTCTTTTCCAATAGATCACGTGAAGCACTGAGCGTGTTACGGGTTGCGAATTACGGGCTGGTGATCGGTGCGATAGCGCCAGTCAGTGATCCTCGCAATCGGGCCGCCAGAATGAATATCAGGCGATATTTATCAAACCAGAGAAAGTCCGGCAATAGCCTTGAAATGCATGTCTTTTGTAAACAACTTTAAACCATTCTGAAATGCCACAGCAGCAATCCAGATGTCATTTGTTGGGACAGGTCTTCCGATCTCCCTTAAATTATTAAGGACTTCAGCATAAAATTCGGATGTATCTTCATTCACGGAATAAACAACAACCCTGGGACTGTCCAAAAATTTTTCAAGTTCTTCCCTGTTCTTCCGTTCCCTTCCCCCCCCTTTAAAAGCAGAAAGCAGCTCGCCGATACTGATCACAGAAAACCCTATTTCCTCAGCCTTCCTGAGGACCTCAACAACATCATCATCTCCTCTTAGGGCATACGAATAAATATTCGTATCAATCAACAACCGTCTCATTCCCATAATTCCCTGTCAATTTTTCTTTGGCTGTCGATAATACTCTGTATTTCATGGAATTCGGCATCCGTCCATTTTCCAAAAAGATGATCCAGATCATCATATTTTTTTGTATATTTTTTCTTCTTCTGCATGCCGATATTCTGCTTAATCATCTCCAGGACCAGTTGATTCACGCTTTTTTTTTCGTTCTTAGCCACCTGTTTTAGCTTTGAAGATACGGAAGAATCTATACCTCGAATGGTAATTGCTTTCATGGCTTCACCCCTTTTATCACGATGTCGTTTATTGCCATCTTTATGCAATCATAATGTGCTTGCTATTCGAATTTGTCAATCTAAATAATAAACGGGAATTTTTTAAAAAAATCTTCGATGATTTCATTGAACCCGTAGGCCAGTTTCGTATTTTTCGCTTCGAGTTCGGTGAACCATCTTAATCCCTGTCCCTCCTGAAGATCGATTTTTTCGATATCCAGGTTTGCCTGTTTCCAAAACGTGTATTCTACCCGGTCGGTGAATTCCATCACTGAGAATTGTTCAAATTCCTCGAGGGTCAGGCCCATCTCCTCTTTCATTTCCCGGATAATACACGCCTCGGGGGTCTCCCCGGCGTCCACATGCCCTCCGGGGACATCCCACGTGTTCGGATAGGGAATGGTGGGTTTGTCGTCTCTCAGAAACAGCAAGACCTGCTGTTGATCATTGACAAAAATGATGCTGGTTCCTTTTCGTTTCATAAAAAAGGGGTTCAGGTGTCAGGGATCAAGGTTTAAAAGACAGTGATGAATGACAAGTAACGAACAAGTATATATTTCTCTGGGATGCTAAAAGAAGACTTTGGGTGGACCCTGAAAATTAAAGCTCAAATACAGCTCCGCTTTGTCGATCACATCAGGATTATTTTGTATCTAGTTGGATTTAAAGCCTGATAGAGCGCAAACATAGAAAAAATTTCCTGAGAAGATGACCACCCAAAGACGATAATCACACGCGGGTGTCGAGAAGGCAAAAAAGCCTCATCCTGCATACACAAATAGCTGGGTGTCTATGCAAAGTTCAAGGTTAATTTACTCGGGTTAAAAGGTTCGGTCAAGGAATTGTTTTTTGGATTTTTTACAGAAATTGACGATGCTTGCCAATCCATGGTAACGTAAATTTATTCGCGGTACCGATGATCTTTTTTTCTCAGCGGTGTTGGTCGAACAAAAGAAATTCGAACCAGGGGGGAAGCGTGTCGCTCGAAAAATTGAAACCGGCGGTCTCCAAATACTGGCTGATGGTCCTGGCAGGTTTAATGTGGACGGTGGTGGGCATCATGCTTTGCCGTCTGGCATATATCTGGCTCAAGGCGGTTCCCTGGAGCCGGGCCCTGCCCCTGGGATTTTTCGGCCTGGTTTTTGCGCTGGCAGCCCACCGATACCTCTTTTCAAAAATCGCCCTGAAAAACATCGACCGCCTGTGCCTCATGGCAGACAAATGCTGCATCTTCGCCTTTCAGGCCTGGAGAAGTTATCTGCTTGTGATTTTTATGATGCTCCTGGGCATCACCTTGCGTTACTCGCCGTTCCCCAGACATTTTCTCGCCGTCATCTACGCCGCCATCGGCGGCGCATTGTTCCTTTCGAGCTTTCACTTCTACCGGCGCATCTGGTGGGTAAAAATCAAAAAACAACCTTGCATATCATCGTCTGATGACAAGGGTAAACCCTAAGTGATCTAATTCATAAATACGATGACGTATTTTTTTCTGGACACTATCCCGTTTAAGATGAAGCCCAAAAGTTTGAAGTTTGAAGTGCCTAAAGTGAGCTAAAGTTGAGGAACACGCTTTCAGCTTGGGTTCACAATTAAATCACCCAAGGAGAAATTTCCCATAATATAGCAAATTGAAAGTTCCACGGGGTTGCTGATTTTTGCCTTCCGCCCTCTCAGCGGAAAGCAAAAAAATAAAAAAATCCTCTGCGTACTCCGTGTCTCTGCGGTGAATATGAATATTAAACCGACCCCTTTTGAGGGTGGTAAGTGATTAGGTTTTCAACCGATCCAACACCGATTCCGCCGCCCGTATGGTTGTGTCGATATGCTCCAGGTCGTGGGCGGCGGACACGAAAAGGGCTTCAAACTGTGACGGGGCAAGATAAATCCCTTCTTCGAGCATTCCTTTGTAATAATCGGAAAACATTTTCAGATTGCAGGTTTTGGCGTCGTCGAAGTTCATCACCGCCCGGTCTGTAAAAAAGAATCCCAGCATCGATCCGGCCCGGTCGACCCGGACATCAATCCCTGCGTTTTCCGCAGCCATTTCAAGGCCCGTGGCCAGGCGGTCTGCCTTTTTATTTAAAGTTTCGTAGAAACCCGGCTCGTTGAGCAGCCTCAGCGTTGCAATCCCTGCGGCCATGGCCAACGGATTTCCGGACAGGGTGCCGGCCTGATATACCGGACCCTGAGGTGCGACGTGCTCCATAATTTCACGTTTGCCGCCATAGGCACCCACCGGCAGGCCGCCGCCGATGATTTTGCCCAGGCATGTCAGATCGGGCAAAATGCCATATACGGACTGGGCGCCGCCCCGGGCCACCCTGAACCCGGTCATGACCTCGTCGAAAATCAGCAGGCTGCCGTTTTCTTCGGTCAGCTTCCTCAGGGCCTGTAGAAAACCGTCTTTGGGCAACACCAGTCCCATATTCCCTGCAACCGGCTCCACAATGATAGCCGCAATCTTTTGGCCCTGGGCTTCCATGACCTTTGAAATTCGGTCGATATCGTTATAGGGCAGCGACAAGGTGTGGGCAACAAAGGATGCCGGCACACCGGGGCTCCCGGGAATGCTCAATGTGGCCACCCCGGATCCGGCTTCCACGAGGAGGGTGTCGGCATGGCCGTGATAACATCCGTCGAACTTGATGATGGTGTCTCTTCCCGTAAATCCCCGGGCAAGACGGATGGCACTCATGGTCGCTTCAGTCCCGGAATTCACCATCCGGACCATCTCTATGGACGGAACCGTATCGACGACCATGTCGGCCAGTCTGATTTCAAGATCGGTGGGCGCGCCAAAGCTGGTCCCTCGTTTCAGAACCGCCGACACCGCTTCGATGACCTCAGGGTGCCGGTGCCCCAGGATCATGGGCCCCCAGGAACCGATATAGTCGATAAAGCCATTGCCGTCTTCGTCATAAATCATGCAGCCGTCCGCATGATTTATAAAAATCGGTTGTGTGCCCACAGCCTTGCATGCCCGGGCAGGGCTGTTGACACCACCGGGAATGACGTCCTGTGCCAGATCAAAGAGAGTTTTGGATTTTTCGAAATTCATGGCTTCATGGTCCTTTCTTTATTTTAATTAGCCTATTAAACTTTCAACGATACGGATGGTATCGGCTTTGTTTACCAGGGAGACAAGTAAAATTAACCGCCTTGCCTGTCCCGTAAAGCGGGGCTCATCCCGCCCGGGCGGGACTGTGCTCAAGGCACAAAGATCGCTGAGAAAATAAAATTATAACAAATCCTCTGCGTCCTTCGCGTCTCAGCGGTGAATTCGAATTTAAACAAACATATTGACATTCCCCAACAATTTCATCGAAAATACCAGACACGATTTAACAGGTCAAGCAGGCTTTTTCCACAATGGCACAACAGAAAAACCTTAAACGGCTTTCAAAGCTCTTATCTTACATCCTGGGCCGCAGCCCTGCCGAGTTCGGCCTGGTTCCGGATCCCGACGGATTCGTAAAACTAAAAGAATTCTTAAAGGCGGTTTCCGAAGAAAGCGGGTTAAGATATGTGCGCAGATTCAATATCAATGAAATTCTCACCACCCTGCCGGATCCGCCCATTGAAATCAAGGACAATTATATCCGCGCCAAACATCGCGACAAATTGGCGGGAGTCCGTCCAGCTCAAAATCTTCCCAAACTTCTCTTTACCTGTGTCCGGAGGAAAGCCTATCCCGCGGTTCTGGAAAAGGGGATATTTCCCATGGGGTTCAGCCATGTGATTTTGTCGTCAAAACCTGAAATGGCCAAAAG
>JAHECI010000015.1:0-4081 GCA_024641825.1 Desulfobacterales bacterium
CTGCCTTTGGCAAGTATCATGAAACAGCCCCCTGGGAAGTTTCTGTTTCGGGTCCTTACGACCGCTGGCCAACGCAATCGGGCTTCGACCATTTTTATGGTTTCATTGGTGGTGAAGCCAATCAATGGGCACCGGCAATCTATGACGGTGTTACCAGGGTTGAAGTTCCCAATGACCCTAATTATCATTTCACCACTGACATGACCGACAAAGCTATCGGATGGATTCAGGCACAACAAACCTTAACGCCTGATAAACCTTTCTATACCTATTTTGCAACAGGCGCTACACATGCCCCGCACCATTGCCCTAAAGAATGGATTGAAAAATACAAAGGCAAATTTGATATGGGTTGGGATAAATTAAGAGAGCAAACATTGGCAAGACAAATTGAAATGGGCATTGTACCCAAGGGAACCAAATTGGCTGCTAAGCCAGCTGATGTGCCCGATTGGGAATCACTAAGCCAAAAACAAAAAGAATTGTATGCTCATCAAATGGAAGTATTTGCCGGCTTTGCTGCATTCACCGACCACGAAGTGGGAAGGCTGATTGATGCCCTTGATAAAATGGGAGAGTTAGACAACACGCTTGTTTTTTATATTGTGGGAGATAATGGGGCAAGTGCAGAAGGTGGTATGAGTGGTGCCTTTAACGAACTCATAGGATTAAATGGAATGCAGGAAGATTTTGATGAATTGTACAGCAAAATGGATGAATGGGGCGGACCAACAACTTTTCCGCATTATGCTATTGGTTGGGCCGTTGCCGGTGATGTTCCTTTTGGATACACAAAACAAATAGCTTCAGATTTTGGAGGTACCCGCAATGGCATGGTAGTTCATTGGCCAAATGGCATCAAAGCAAAAAATGAAATTCGTAACCAGTTTTGCCATGCCATTGATATAGTACCAACTGTTTATGAAGCCTGTAAAATTCAGGCTCCTAAAATAGTGAATGGTATTGTACAAAGACCTATGGAAGGCACCAGTATGCTGTACACGTTTGATGATGCAAATGCACCCGAAAGGCATACCACACAGTATTTTGAAATGTTTGGTAACAGGGCAATTTACCATGATGGTTGGGTTGCACGTACTATTCATAAACTACCGTGGGGAAAAGAAGCCATCAATACCCTTGATAAGGATGTATGGCAACTATACAATGTAAAAGAAGATTTTAGTGAATCAAACGATTTAGCGGCACAATATCCTGAAAAGCTTAAAGAATTACAGGATTTATTTTTAAAAGAGGCAGTCAAATACAATGTGTTGCCTATTGATGATAGAAACTATGAACGTTTTGATCCTGCTTTAGCGGGAAGGCCCGACCTAATGGGAACCCGAACCAAATTAAATTTATATAATGGTATGAGCATTGCCGAAATGGCTTGTATCAATGTAAAGAGTCGCTCCTACAACATAACAGCAGATGTGGAATTGCCTAATGCCAATACGAATGGTGTTATCGTAGCACAGGCAGGCCGGTTTGGTGGTTGGTCACTCTATTTTAAAAATGGTATTGTTCATCATGAGTATAATTATTTCGGAAAGGAAAGAACCAATATTAAATCTGCCAAACCACTATCTGCAGGGAAGCATATTATCCGATACGAATTCAAAATAGACGAACCTAAGCCGGGTTCCGGAGGCAAATGCACCATTTATGTGGATGACCAAAAAGTGGCTGAAGGAATCATCCCTAAAACTGAACCTTTTGGCTACTCTGGTGATGAAGGCTGGGATGTAGGTGCCGACCACGACACTCCGGTATCAAATGATTACGAACCGCATTCGAGTAAATTTACAGGAAAGATTAATGTAGTAACCGTTGAAACATTTCCTGTGAAGAAATAAAAAGGGTCATTATTATTTCCTGAACAGTTTTGTGGGGACTTGTAAATGTATCGCTTCGACCGAAAAGCTGGAATGTATTGCTGCGCCTCTAAGGTCCGCTCCAACCCTGGTTTGACAAGACCTGGAAGCCGGATGATCTGGTCAAACTCAAATAAGCGATTGTGTTGACGCGAACTTAACCATTAAAAGAAAGGGAAAAAATGCGAGGATTTTTAAAATTTACTCTGACTTGTTTTTGTGTGTTTTGCATCACTGCCGGTATGACGGCGCAGGCTGAAACCATAAAAACCCCCATCGGTTCGCTGAGTTTCACCCATGACTTCGCTAACGGCTATCCCACCAATGCGACCGTTAAAAAGCTCTACGATGCCCGTGATTTCCAGAGGGCTTGCCAGGCCTATCTCTGGTCGATCCCGATTGTCTCGATGGCACAGTGGCAATACGCCTATACCAGGCAGTTAGGTGCAGAAAACGGACAGATCGTGCTCACGGAAAGCTACGATGACAAAGTGGGCGGTATAACCTACAACGCGACGACACCCTATGCGATTCCTTTCATTGACCTGGCGGACGGCCCCTGGGTGGTCGTGATGCCGGAAGGAGAGGTCCGCGGTGCCGCTCACGACATGTGGCAGATCGGTATCACGCAGATCACAGAACCGGGTAAATACCTGTTTGTGGGGCCGGGCCAGGATGTGCCCAGCGGGGCCAAGACTGAGGGATACCACATCTTCCAGTCCCCCACCATGACTGTGATGCTTGGAATCCGATTGATGTCGGCGGATAGAGACGTGCGCATGAACATTCTGAAGAAGATCGATATCTATCCTTACGCGGAACGAAAAAACCCCAAGCCGCGAGGCTACATTACGCCGAACGGCAAACCCTGGCTGGCGGCTCATCCTCGAGGTATGGAGTATTGGGTAAGACTGTCGGATGTTTTGAATCGCGAACCGGTGGCAGAACGGGATCGCTTTTTCATGGCCATGCTCAGGCCTTTGGGGATCGAGAAGGGCAAGCCCTTCAAACCCACCAAACGCCAGAAGCTGATCCTGACCCAGGCGACAATGGTGGGTGAGGCGATGGCCAAGGCCAACGATTTCGCCAAGCGCATGGAGGAAGCGCACTACGTGGATGGTCTGCAGTGGCATTTTGCCACAGTGGCCAACCCGGACCAACGCGCCGAATATTATGACCAGCTCGATGAACGGGCTGCCTGGCTCTATGAGGCGGTCACCAACGACCCGGCCATGCACGGTCAGAAGACCGGCAAAGGACAGGTTTACATGGGGACCTACAAAGACAAGGATGGCGACTGGCTTGATGGCGGCAGGAATTATGTCCTGCATGTTCCACCGAATGCCCCGGCTGAGGCGTTTTGGTCGATCACGCTGTATGATGTGGATACAAGGTGCCTGATCATAAATGAACAGAAAATCGCAGACCGATCCTCCCGCATGGACCTGATCAAAAATACAGACGGCTCAGTGGACATTTACATGGGGCCGGATGCACCCAAGGGCAAAGAGAAGAACTGGATTCCAACGGTCGAGGGCAAGGCCTGGTTCCCTTACTTTCGTTTATACTCGCCGAAGCAGGCGTTTCTGGATCGGATCTGGGTGTTGCCGGATATTGAAAAAGCCCGATGAATCTTTAACCTCTCCGGCTGGGAACCACAACCGCTTATTTTCCCCCGGACTTATCTATAATGAAAAGCGTGGATTGAGATAAAAAGTCCACGCTTTTCTTATTTGCAACCCATACTATGTCTTGTGGTGCGGAATTTGGGGCTAAACCTGTACTATCTCCAACTTATCGAAAATGGCTTCAATTGCGGATCGATCCTAAAAAACTGTATTTATCAGAGGCTCGAAAATGTGGTGATATCTGCAATTTATCGCTGTGCTATAAATTCCCTTAATAAATTTGATATGTTATGAGTATCACACTTGAATGAATCCTCATTTTCCTGGCTGGATGGAGGCGGGAAAAATCAACATGTTGTGGTCTGAGTTTTAACCGGTTTGCCGGTTTTTTTGAGTCTGCTTCGTTGATGAATGAGGGTAATCCTAAAAATCGTGAGCATTGGGTTCAAATCATCACTACGATTTCTGAAATATCATCTACAGATCACAGGTACAACCGAACCACCGATAAGAGAATAGTATCAGTATTCCCAGACAATCGCTTTAGGAAAGTCTTACAATTTATCTTTTCTTCTG
>JAHECI010000015.1:4091-22617 GCA_024641825.1 Desulfobacterales bacterium
GACGTCGGATCCGCCAGCTAACAAGCGGTTGCAACGGACGGCGCTGAACCGCGGCGTTACCGATATCTCCAACCTATTTAGATATCGGGCGGATCTGAGATATCTGCAATGATGTGCGAATATCAACCTTTCGAATTAATGTGATACCCAAAACGTATCGTCAAAACATCTATTGATTAAAATAGGTTGTGGTGTTATCAGACAAATGATTATTTAAGAATTATGAAAATCCACCTATAGGAAAACCCTGATTCTAATGTTCGATTGCAAATAATTTTGTATCAGTTGCTTTAGATGGAAGTTATTGCTCTCAAGCAGGAGGACCGTTTAGCGAGCTTCATAAGGATATCAAACGACTAAGCAATCGTTGCCGGGGATAAGCTCCTACTGGTTGGAATCGGCGAATGGTTTCTTTATTCTTAAAAAAAGTTAAATAAGAGGAACAAAATGATATTAAAAGCTCTCATTGGTATATATACGGCGCTGCTATTTTTTGGCGTACCGGGCGCCTTCCCGCAGGAGGCACCGCCGAACGTTCCATCCAAAGAAACCAAGTCCACTGAT
Source organism: Desulfobacterales bacterium (assembly GCA_024641825.1). GTDB lineage: Bacteria > Desulfobacterota > Desulfobacteria > Desulfobacterales > UBA11574 > JAAXQD01. The sequence continues at coordinate 4,656 of JAHECI010000015.1, forward strand.
AAGCCGGTAATATTGGGTGACCAGATCCTATTTTATCTTGCGACAGAAGCTGAAGGGCGTACACTGGCAAAACGTGCTGAAGAGGTGTCCGAGCGGATAAAAAAAATTGCCGACTCAACAAGGTTCAAGCTCGATTCTATAAGGACCAGTGATTTTAACGAACCTTTGACATTTATAGTCACCGGCAATGAAATACTTATGGGAGTCTTAGACTTTGATGCAGTCTCAAAAGGCAAGTCCCGCCAGCAACTTGCCGCCGAATATTCCCAAGTCATCCGAACCGCCATCGAAAAATACCGCAAAGACCGCAGCCTCAAACAGTTAATTTACGGTCTCCTGTATACCTTCATCGCGACCATCGTCTTAATCGCCATTCTGATTTTAATGGGTAAATTCAAACATAAAATCGACCAGCGCATCGAAGAACGCTTTAAAGGATGGAAAAAAGGCCTACAGATCCAATCCGTTGAAATCGTCCGGGCTGAAAAAATCAACGAATTGCTTAAGGGAGGCCTAAAAGGGATCCGTTTAATTTTGTTCCTGGTATTTTTATATATCTATTTACAGCTTGTGCTGGGATTTTTCCCCTTGACCCGCCCCATTGCCGACCAGGTTTTTGGTTACGTACTTTCCCCCCTAACAACCATCGGAAATGGGTTCATCAAACATATTCCCAACCTTTTATTTATCGCCATCCTGGTTCTGCTTGTAAGCTATATTTTAAAAGCAATGAAAATCTTCTTTCTGGGGATTGAAAAGGAAAGGGTTACAATTCACGGATTTTATCCGGAGTGGGCCAAATCGACCTATCGGATCCTCAGCTTTCTGGTCATCGCCTTTAGTGTTGTCATTGCATTTCCCTATATCCCCGGCTCGGATTCTCTGGCGTTTAAGGGGGTCTCGGTATTTGTCGGCGTGCTTTTTTCGCTGGGCGCCCAATCCGCGGTTTCCAATATCATTGCCGGATTTGCCCTTACATACCGGAGGGCATTCCGGGTGGGCGACCGGGTAAGGATTGCCGATTTCTCCGGAGATGTTCTGGAAACCAGGCTCCAGGTCACCACCTTGCGCACCGTTAAGAACGAGGAAATTATCGTTCCCAATTCCATGATTCTAAACAGCCATGTGATCAATTATTCCGCCAAAGCGCGGGAAAATGGGCTTATTCTCCACACCGCCGTGACCATCGGTTACGACACGCCGTGGCGCCAGGTTCACGCAATGCTTTTGATGGCAGCCCATAAGACTCCCGGACTGCTGGATGAACCGGAGCCGTTTGTGCTGCAAAAATCGCTGGATGATTTTTACGTGACCTATGAATTGAATGTTTACACCGACAAGCCCGAAAAGATGGCGGTCTTTTATTCCGAACTTCATCAGAACATTCTGGATGTCTTTAACGAATACGGTGTGCAGATTATGTCGCCGAACTACGTGGCCGACAGAGCCGAGTCTGCGATAGTGGCCAAAGAACACTGGTATGCGCCGCCCGCTAAACCACCGGGTGAAGTATAGAAGGATGCCCAGGAGGCTTCGTTTTGTTTTCGAGTAACTCTGAGATAGCTGCAAGTGCGCCACGAGCGAACTTTAATATAAAGTGTGTGAACTGCACAAGAGATGAGGATAGGTCCCTCGGATCCGGCATACAAGAACGGGCTTCAAACCACCTCAAGCTGCACAGGTAAAGAACCTTTGTGGTGAGCGTTGAGGAAAAGGCATGGCAATAGCAGTCTGGGATTAAGCACTTTTACGGTTAGGAGGAGTTTAATGAAACAAAGTTCTGTTAAATGGTTTGGCTATTTGTTTTCTTTTGTTATTCTGATTATTTCTTGCGCTGGGACCGAACTCTCCCACGATCAAAGAAATGAGGCCTATAAAGGAAAACCCGTATCTAATATTCTTGTAATTGCAATAACAGGCAACGAAGATTCTCGGCGATCTTTTGAGCGAAAATTCGTTGCACAGTTAAAATCTGCTGGAGTTGAAGCTATCTCGAGTGAAGAGGCCATACCTATGCCTGCAGATTTAGAACTGAAAAAAGAGATGATATTGAGTGCTGTCAATCAATTTAAAAATGACGCTGTGATCATCACGCACTTGATTGACAAAGAAGAAAAAGAAGTTTACACGCGTGGCGGTACCGCACATGGAGGCTATTATGGTTATTATAGCCGACACAGTAATCGAGGATATACAACCACAAGTAAAACCGTTCGATTGGAAACAAATTTGTACGATGTGAAAACAGAAAAACTCATTTGGTCTGTGAAATCAAAAACATTGAGCAAAGACTCAAAAGATCAAAGCATTAATGATGTGATCAGGGTTGTGATTAATGATTTGCTAAATAACAAGTTGATAACGCCAAAATGAAAGTGATTGTTTTTGAAAGTTTAGAAAGTTTTAAATGGTGCTGAAAAAAGGAGGTGATAAAGGATAAAGCGTAAAGAAACCAAATCAAGGATAATTTCGACAAACGTATATGTTTTTATAATTTGTGAGAAAAACACAGTAAAAGGAGATTAACATGCGAAGACATTTTTTGTTCAGTTGTTTGGTGATTATTGGTTGCGTACTTTTGGCTGCTTCAACATGGGCAGAAGAAAAAAAACCATCCGGAACCATTTATGCTAAATCCACAACAGTGGCCATTGGTGTTGGGGTCAGTTGGGGGAATGGTAAATTGGATTACAATGGCAAAGAGTATGCTTTTAAGCTCGAGGGTGTTAGTGTGGTTGATTTGGGCATCACATCCGTAGAATTGACCGGCGAAGTCTACAATTTGGAATCAGTATCTGACTTTGCTGGATCATACACGGCAGCTGGTGCTGGTGCACATTTTGGGGATGCCAGCGCTGGTGTTGTTGTGTTGGAAAACGGTAAACATGTGGTTATTAAAGCAAAAGCCAAGGGTGAAGGCGTTCGGCTGACGCTTGCACCTGCCGGAGTGGTCATAAAGATGAAAGAATAATATATCTCAGCGCTCTTAGGGCTCGATAATAGACTGAGCCCAAGAACATCAAAACAATAAAATAGATATACTAAACTGGCAGGGTCAGCGATGGCCCTGCCTTTTTTTATAAGTATCGCTTGCAGATAACTGCAATAAAATCCAAATATCATCTCATTAAATTTGTGTGATAACCATTCCATACCACAAAATGTGAAGTGTCATATTTGATGCACTTCCAACCTGAAAATTGGATGACTAAATCTTAGTCAGGTTAGTCTTTCCATAATTTGGCCTGCTCGGCTTGTTTGTCCTTATGGATCTGATAACGCACATAGTTTCGAATCTGAGCTTCATCAAGGCCAACGGTGCTGACACAATAACCCTTGGCCCCTTGAATCCTTTAAAATTTTTGGAGATAATCCACAATTCATTGACAAAGCATTTTAAAGGTCAGACCTCGCATCAGTACATCCGCCGGCGAAACAGCCATCCTGCCGTAGCAAGGGCGAGGATCCCCATGACCGCCATGGGCCAGTACTGGGTCCACAGCAGATCGAAGGAGGCTCCTTCAAGAAAAACCGAACGAACGATAATGAGAAAATAGCGCATGGGATTTATGTAAGTGAGGACCTGAACCATTGGCGGCATATTGGCGATGGGCGTTGCAAACCCTGAAAGAATGATGGTCGGAACCAGAAACAGGAAGGCCCCGAGAAGCCCCTGCTGCTGGGTAACCGCAATGGAGGATATCATGAGTCCCGTGCCCACGGCGGAAAGAAGGAAGGTAAAAAGTCCCAGATAGAGGGCGGGGACGCTTCCCCGCATGGGCACGTGAAACCAGAACACCACCACCAGAATAATAAATGTCGCTTCAAAGGTGCCGATGATAAAGCCGGGCAAGGCCTTTGCAATGAGAATTTCAAGGGGCCTCATGGGGGTCACGAGCAGCTGGTCAAAGGTGCCGGCTTCCCGCTCTCTGGCCACGGACAACGCCGTCACCAGCATGGTCACAACCAGGGTCAGGAGGGCAACGATGCCCGGGATGATAAACCAGTGGGAATCGAGAGCGGTATTGAACCAGGATCTGACGTACAGTCTGGCCGGGGGCGGCGAATGACCGTGTAGGATCGCCCATTGCTCGTTGAAATCCGTGACAATGCTGTTCAAGTAATTCAACACCACCATTGCCGTGTTGGAATTTCGCCCGTCCACGATGATCTGGACCTCCGCCGGCCGGTTGTGGAGAAGATTTTCTGAAAATTTTGACGCCACATGGACCACCACGCGCACTTTTTGGGTGTCGATGAGGGGTGCGATCTCCGTGTCGCTCCGGATCACGGTCTTTAAGGAAAAATTGGGAGAACCCTGGATCTTCGCCAAAAAATCCCTGGAAGCATGCCCGGAGTCCTCGTTGTAGACGGCATAGGGGACATGGTCCAGATTGAAACTGGCAGCATATCCGAAAATGATGAGCTGGACCACCGGCGGCACGATGACAACCATCCTGCTCTTTTTATCGGTAAAAAGGGCCAGAAACTCCTTGATCATCAGGGCGATTATTCGACGCACCATCTGTTTTTCCCCATTATAGACGTTTTTTCATCCGCTTTTTTACGATCATAAGAAATATTAGGGCCATGGCCGTAAGGGCCAGACCGTCATAGATAATTATCGGCCATACATCCCCAGCCAGAAAAACCGTCTGTAACATACTGACAAAATAGCGCGCTGCAATGACGTGGGTCAGGGTCTGGATGATTGCCGGCATGGAGCTTATGTCGAATATGAAACCCGAAAGAATAAAGGCCGGCAAAAACGTAACGATGATGGCAACCTGTCCGGCCACGAACTGGCTTTTTGCCACAACCGATATGAGAAGACCCATGGAAAGGGCCGTTATCAGAAAGAGCGAAGACCCTGCGAAAAGGACCCACAAAGAACCTTTCAAAGGCACATTGAAAAACCACGTGGCCATGATCACAGACAGGGTCATTCCCCCCATCCCCATGATGAAATAGGGAATAATCTTGCCCAGTATGATCTCACGCACCTGGACCGGCGTGACCATAAGGGCTTCCATGGTGCCCCGCTCCCACTCCCTGGCCACCACCATGGCCGTCAGGAGTGCGCCGATAAGGGTCATTATCACCGCGATGAGGCCGGGAACCAGAAAATTCCTGCTGCGCATCTCGGCATTGAACCATATCCGTTCCTTCACCTTGACAGGAATTTGGAGGGGCCTGCCGCTTTCGATGGATGTCCGCTCGAGCCATTTGCCCCAGACCCCTCTGACATACCCCTCTAATATCCTGGCCCGGTTGGCATCCACGCCGTTTACGAAGACCCCGATGGGTGCATCCCCCGTGTTGAGTATTTTTTTCCCGAAGTCTTCCCGAAGCCAGACGATCCCGTCCACCCTCCGATCGATCATGGCCTGTTCCGCCGTCTGCATGTCCGTCACGATGACCGGTACAAAGTATCTGGACTGCCGAAATCCGGCCAAAAAATCCGAGGTCTCGTTGCTCTGATGTTCCACCACGATTGCGATGGGGACATATTTGGCGTCAAGGGACACGCCGTATCCAAAGAGGAAAAGCAGTATCATGGGGAGCACAAAGGCGATGGCGATGCTCGAAGGATCCCTTACGATCTGATAGCTTTCCTTTCGGATCAGCCCTTTAAGCCGCATGATATTTATGCCTTTACGAACACCGCGCTTTTGGGGGACTTTCATGTCCGTGCCGCTTCCTTTTCCTCATAATCTTCGATCATGGCGATGAAGGTGTCCTCCATGCTGGGATCAGGGTTCCGGGGGGTTTGGAACCGGGCTTTTACCTCTTCAGGGGTCCCCTGCCCCAGTATCTCTCCCTGACCCATGATGACCAGCCGGTCACAGTACTCCGCTTCTTCCATGAAATGGGTGGTCACCATGATGGTGACATTGGACTCCGCCAGACGGTTGATGCGACGCCAGAACTCCCGACGGGCAAGGGGATCCACTCCGGAGGTGGGTTCGTCGAGAAATAGAATCTCCGGTTCGTGCATCAGGGCCGCTGCAAGGGCAAGCCGCTGCTTGTAGCCCAGGGGAAGATCTTTGCTTGGGGTATCGGCCATCTTCGCAAGTCCGAAGGAATCCAACGCCCACTCGATCCGCTCTTTCTGACGGTGGCCTCCCAAACCATAAGCACTGCTGATAAACCGCAAGTTTTGCCGAACCGTCAAGCCGACATACAGGGAAAACTTCTGGGCCATATAGCCGATCCGGGCCCGGGCCTGGGCCGCCGCAACCCGAAGGTTTTTACCGGCCACACTGAGTTTACCCCCGGAAGCGGGAAGCAGGCCGCAAAGCATACGGAATGTGGTGGATTTCCCCGCGCCGTTGGCACCGAGAAGCCCGAAAATCTCCCCTTGCCTCACGGTAAAGCTTATCCCTTTAACCGCGTAGAAGTCCCCGAAACGACGCTGTACCTTCTCCACCACGATGATATCTTTGCCCGAGCCGTTATGGGGGGGATGGGAGATTTTTTCCGTCTCGACGTGCGCAATTTTTTCATCACCCGCCATTCGTTGTTTGAGCAAGGCGATAAAGACATCTTCAAACCGGGCAGGGACCGCCTGGACAGACGATTCTAACCCGACGCCGAAGCGCTCTACCACTTGTTCGATCTCAAGGGGTTGATCGGTGACCAGCCGGAGCTTGTTCCCCAGGATAATGGCATCGATCACACCCGGCATTAACCGGATACGCTCCTGAAGCCGACGCCGGTTCTCTTTTTCCGAACTCAGCATGAATGTCTGGTGGTTGAGCTGTCCGCTGAATTGAGACGGGGCATCCTGGCCCAGAACATGTCCTTCGTGCATCAGGATGACCTCCTGGCATCTTTCGGCCTCATCCAGATAGGCCGTACTCAGGAGTACGCTGATCCCCTCCTCCTCGACCAGTCTGTAGACGATGGCCCAGAGTTCACGTCTGGACACCGGATCGACCCCCACGGTGGCTTCATCGAGGAGAAGGAGTTCAGGAGGTTTTACCAGGGTGCAGGCAAGGCCCAGTTTCTGTTTCATTCCGCCGGAAAGCTTTCCGGCAAGTCTTCGGGTAAAGGCGGCAAGCCCGGTCATCTTCAGGAGTTCTTCATACCGCTTGGAACGATGGTCCCTGGGAACGCTCTGGAGATCGGCATAGAGATCCATGTTCTCCTGGACCGTGAGGTCTTCATAAAGTCCAAAGCGCTGGGGCATGTATCCGATGGACGCCTGAACCTTGAGGGGATCCCGGGCAACATCCATCCCCAGAACGGAAATTTCGCCCCTGTCAGGCACCAGAAGCCCGGCGATCATCCGCATAAGGGTGGTCTTTCCCGCGCCGTCCGGACCGATAAGACCGGTCACCACGCCGCGCCGGACCTTGACATTGACACCTTTCAGGGCGGTGATCCGCTGCTTGCCCACCCGAAAATTTTTTTCAATTCCCCGGATGCGCAGCACATATTCCGGGGTCTTTGCCCCGTGCGCTTGGTCCCGGGTCATATCAATCATCCCGGCAGACGGAGGAACCCGGCGGGTTCTTGTCCGGGTTCGATGGATCGAAACGGAGGGACACCGTGGCCGGCATTCCCAGGCGCAACTCGTTGTCGGGATTGCACACATAAGCCCGGATCTGATAGACCAAACGGGTGCGGAGCTCGGGCGTTTCGACGTTTTTCGGGGTAAACTCGGCGGTGGGAGAGATATAACCGATCCATCCTTTATAGATCTTTCCGGGAAAGCTGTCCGTGGTAATCTCCGCCTTCATTCCGGGGATGATTTTTCCCAGGCTCGGTTCGGGCACATAGGTACGGACCCACATGGGCTTGTCAAGGGCCATGATATATACGGGGGTCGTGGGCGACGCCATATCGCCGGGCTCCATAATGCGGTCCTGTATCACCCCGGATGACGGGGCATAGAGCTTTGTGTCCGCAAGCTTTTGTTGGGCGAGGGCCAGGGTCGCCTCATATCCCTTCAAGCGGGCCTCGGCAGCCGCGATATCCTCTTTCCTGGGGCCGATGACGGCGAGCATCAGCACTTCTTCGGCAGCCTTGAGGTCGGCCTTGGCCGTTTTGAGTTTTGCGGTGGCGTCGTCCAGTTGCTGCTGGGGAACATATTTCCCTTTTACGAGTTTTTTAATCCGCTCATGGGTAACTTGGGTCACCTGCAAAACCGCTTCGGCAGACCTGACCCGCTCTCTGGCCTGTTTGATATCCTGGGGTCTCGAGCCGGCAACCATACGGGCCAACACCTGTTTCTGGGCATTCACATTCCCTTCAGCCTCTTTTACCGCCATCCCATAGCGGACAGAATCAATTTCAGCCACCAGCTGCCCCGGCTCAACCGCATCTCCCTCCTGGACCAAGAGGCGTTCAATGCGCCCGGTGTCGTAGAAGGCCAGCCGGCTCTGGCGGATATCCACGTTTCCGTAGAGCCTCATGACGCCTTCGGAGGTATTTTCACGCCGTTTAAGGCCATACACACTCCCGGCAATCAGTCCCGCTATCAGCAAGAGCAAAACTCCAATTCGGATCTTTTTCTTGTTCATTACCCCATCCTTATTATTTTTTCCCAAAACCGGGTCCTTTGCACCCGGCAGCAAATGCAACGATTAAAGCACTCACGTACTTTTGCCTTTGTCCGCCAAAAATAGGCGGACAAATCCAAGCCACCCGTTTTACGGGGGGGTCGTTGACTTCATGAGATATCCGGGTCAGCCGATTTTGGACTTGGCCGCCTCCCACAACGCGTCCATCTTCTCCGGTGAGACCGATCCAAAATCTTTTCGACTTTTTTCACTCAGCTTTTCCATATACTTAAACCGATTTTCAAACTTCTTCGTGGAATCTCTTAAAGCGAATTCAGGATGAATACGCGCAAACCGGGCCACATTGACCAGTGTAAAAAGAACATCTCCAAATTCGAGTGCCAAATGATTTTGTTGTTGGGGCGTTCCATCCTGTCTGCTCAACGCTGTTTTAAATTCAGCCCACTCCTCTTCGACCTTTTCCATCACACCGGAAATATCCTCCCAGTCGAATCCTGTTTTAGCTGCACGATCGGAAATTCTAAAGGCCCGCATCAAAGCCGGAAGGTTCGAAGGAATTGAATCGAGAATCGACGCCGCCGAGGCAAGGGGTTTTTCTTTCATCTTGATTTTCTGCCAGCGCGCTCGCACTTCATCTGCGCTGTCAACCCGGTCATCCCCGAAAACATGGGGGTGGCGGCGGGTCATTTTCTCCAGGTTGAGATCACAGACCTCCTGAATATCGAAACGGCCCATTTCCCGATAAAGACTGACAAGAAACAATATGTGAAACAATACATCTCCGAGCTCTTCGCAAACGTCTCCATGACTTCCGGATTCAACGGCGTCGATGAGTTCGTACACCTCCTCCAGCAAATACGCCACAATGGTCCGGGGCGTCTGCTTCCGGTCCCATGGACAACCGTTTTTCCCCCGCAAGGTCTCGATCAAACCGATGATGGCATCAACTCCCATTATTGTCTGCCTCCGTTGACGGAATTTCTCAAATAGTTATTTTTTACGGCGCTTCTCAAATTTAGTTGACAAAAAGGGGTCGAAGATCCGAGCAGGCAAGGGTCCAACCGTTTGTTTTCAAGGATTTTATCAGTATTTTTATTATCCTTCAACGTTAAAATGAGATAAATACATCACCGGAAGATGCCCTTACGCAAAAGTTCGGGTGCGAAATTTGACGGTTTCGTAAAAAGATTCATGACGCGTCTGGCGTTAAAAATTGCAAGCTGTTTGAGGGCGTTAGCCCGAGTTCTTGCAATTTAGCCAGGCGAGTCATGAATCCCAAAATTGCTTGCCGAGCGAGCAAAATCAGACTTTTTACGAGTTCGTGAAACTTAAGTCACTTTATAAAAAAATGAGACCAACGGGCATTCGGATGTCCGAACCTAAGATCGGGTCACGGTTTGAATCCATTCGACCGCGTTAAAAAAAGAACGGCAAATTGGCAAAGTTTTACGATTTCTTTTTGTCCCATTCCTTTTTCAACTCCGTTATCTTGGTCGTAAATGCGTCCTTCATATCTTTGGGGACGACTTTGATCATCTTTTCAGAGACCAGCGTCACATGGGGAGAAAGCAGGGAATCTTTGATGAGTGGGGCACCTTTGGGTAGGAAGGTGGTAAGGGCGATCAAAATAACCGAAACAATTAGCAAACTTTTCATGGCACCGAAGACAGCACCACAAAAACGGTCAAACCAGCCCAAAAAAGCCAGTTTAAGCAGGTAATTGATAATGACACCAAGAATGCTGATCACAAGGAAGACAACACAAAAAATAACCATAAAACCCAATATGTTAAGGTATCCAGGATTGGAAATCCACTCTGAAAGGGGTTTTGCAACCACCGCGTAATAGGTGTACGCAGCGTAAAAACCGCCAAACACCCCGATTATAGAAGATAATTCTTTTATCAGTCCCCTGAAAACACCTCTAATCACACAATAACATAAAATAACGACGATAATAATATCAAGATAGTTCATGGTATGCCTTTACACGATCTCTTATGCCAAACCCTTTGAAAATATAGATAATTTCGGAAAGATCAATTTTTTGAAATATTTTTTTGTTGCCGAAAATTAGCAAAGCAGATATTTCGAGTCAAGGTATTTTTCTTTTTCCCGTGTGCATTAAATTGTTATTTGCAATCGTTTGAAAAATTGTGATATGTCAAAGTTCTATTCAAAAATTGATGAAATCGAAAAACTTTTTTGTGTGGGAGTAGACCGCTAAAATTTACCTGTGCAGTTTCTCGACAGACGAATGACACGCCGCCTTCCGGGTAACGGGGGATACGGATCGGACCAAAATCTATCGGGAACCTGCGTTATTGAGGCGAAGCCGTCAACAGGGGGCATCGCACCGGCTCAACCCTGAAATATGGATGAAATTTCCCAAAATAATAAAACCCGATTAATTTTCTCGGATGTTAAGCTGGCGAACCAGCTTTTCGGCGATCTCAACAAGAACCTTAAAAAAATCGAAGCATTGGTGGATGTCTCTATCCATGCAAGAGGCAATACGGTGTTTATCCAAGGGGATAGCATCGCCGAAAGCCTGGCGAAAAACATCCTCAAGCAGCTTTACACTCTGCTAAAAGAAGGATATCCCATATATCCCAAGGATGTGGAGTACGCGGTGAGAATTCTGAGCGAAGACGACCGTATTAACCTCAAAGACATTTTTATGGATAAGGTCTACGTCACGTCGAAAAAGCGGCCTGTAATTCCCAAAAGCCCTACCCAAAAGGAATACATCGACGCCATCCGGACTTCCGACATGGTCTTCGGCATCGGACCGGCAGGAACCGGTAAGACCTATCTTGCCATGGCCATGGCGGTTTCGGCGCTCAAACAGGAGCAGGTCCATCGTATCATCCTCACAAGACCCGCGGTGGAGGCGGGTGAAGCCCTCGGCTTTTTGCCCGGAGATCTCGCCCAAAAGGTAGATCCTTACCTCCGGCCCCTTTACGATGCCCTCCACGATATGATGCACTTTGAAAAAGTGTTGAATCTGATCGAACAAGGTATTATAGAAGTTGCGCCCCTTGCGTTCATGCGGGGCCGAACTTTAAACGATTCTTTCATTATTTTAGATGAAGCCCAAAACACGACTTCCGAGCAGATGAAGATGTTTCTTACCCGGATCGGTTTTAGCTCCAAAGCAGTCATCACCGGTGATATCACCCAGATTGATCTTCCCGCTGAGAAGCCCTCGGGGCTCGTTGAAGCCCAAAATATACTACAGGGAATCGAAGGAATAGAATTCATCTTATTTTCAAAAGAAGATGTGGTCCGGCACGGGTTGGTCCAGAAAATTATCAAAGCCTATGAGGATCTCGATTCCAGGAAAAATAGATAACGACTATGAATTTAATAAAAACCCAATTTTCTTTTCATAAACTTTTTGGCAACAATGACCGTGTTCGCTGGGGCATCCTGGTCGGTGTAACGATCATTTTTACAATTTTGCTGTATCCAAGCCTTGTGGTCAAAAAACATTCCTACAATTTGGGGGATGTTGCCGCCAAAGATATCAAGGCCAAAAAAGATTTTTTGATCGAGGACGAGGATGCCACAGAAACCAGCCGGACAAAGGCTCTGGAAAATGTCCAGACGGTTTACGATCATGATATCCTGCTTTCCTCAAAGCTGAACCAGCAAATCGAGGCCGCCTTCGGCGATCTTCAGACGATTTTCGAAATTTCAACATCACAAGCCCCCTCGGATACATCTGAAACATCCTCTTTTGATAGTGTTGGGAAAAAAATATCCCTTCATGACCTCGTCTGGCAAAAGAAACCCGAGTTCGAGGAAAAGCTCGGCATTTCAGTCAGCGACGGTGCCTATAAAATCCTCGAAAAAGAAGCCTTTTCTAAAGATATTTCGAACTTTATTTCCAATATCCTTACGGAAATATTGGGAAACGGGGTGGTCCCAAACAAAGAATTGTTCCTTAAAGAAGCCGATAAGGGGATCATCTTACGCGACATTAAAACAAAAAAAGAAAAGGTCGTCTTTAACCTAAAGCACTTTTACGATCTTGACCAGGCGAAAACCATGGTCAAAGTCATCGGTCAACCCATTTTGAAAAATCGGAACTACACCCTGCGGAACATGATCGTCGATTTTTCTGAAAGACTCGTCCAGCCCAATATCACCTTAAACAGAAGTGAAACCGAAGAACGGAAAAAAGAGGCCTATGCAGGAGTCAAGCCGATATTTCACAAGATAAAAGCCGGAGAGATGCTGCTGCGCGAAGGAGAACGGGTAACCAGGGTTCAGCTTCTAAAACTCAATGCCTACCGGGAAGGGGTGAACAACGAACAAGTTTTGGTGAGCTGTGTTGGATCCACACTGATCATTCTGTGCATCCTAATGACCACCTATATCCTCTGCATTCACAAACAGCCCCACCTCGACACCACCAAAAACCTGCTTTTTTTGGCGAGTATTATTGTAACCTTTCTGTTCATCTCAAAAATATCCGCATCGTTGGCCGAATCCGTTGCCTATTTTACACCGTTCCCAATATCGGCGTCATCCATGTCATACGGCATTCCCCTTGCTGCGGCCACCATGACCACATGCCTGTTTCTGGGGCTTGAAATCGCTATCCCCATCGCCTTGCTCATCGCCGTCGGTGCCACCATAATATTTCAAAACAGATTCGATATCTTCATCTACTTCCTTCTCAACAGCTTAATGGCGGCATACTGGATGCAGAATTGCCGGGAGCGCAAAGTGTTTATAAAGGCCGGGCTAAAACTCGGATTTATGAATGTGATACTGGCAACGATCATCGATTCTTATATGGGCGGCACCTCCATCTTCGAACTCCTGTGGGATTGGGCCTTTGCGTTTTCAGGGGGTATCGCCGCAGGAATCGTAACCGCCGGCATCGCCCCGTTGCTGGAAATCGCTTTTGGCTACACCACGGATATTAAACTCCTCGAACTTTCAAACCTGGATCAACCGATTCTCCGCAGACTCATGATAGAAGCTCCGGGATCGTATCATCATTCGGTGATTGTGGGCACCATGGTGGAGGCTGCAGCATCTGAAATCGGTGGCAATTCTCTCCTTGCAAAGGTTTGCGGCTATTATCACGATATCGGCAAGATCAAAAAACCCCTGTATTTCATTGAAAACCAAAGTGACGGCGTTAACAAACATGACAAGCTCGCACCGTCCATGTCCAGCCTTATCCTCATCGCACATGTCAAAGACGGCGTGGAAATCGCCAAAAAAAACAAGCTCGGGCAAGTCATCATCGACACCATCAGACAATCCCACGGAACCAGCCTTATCAGCTATTTTTATGATAAAGCAAAACAGTTGAAAGGTGGGAGCTCGGTGAATATCGATAATTACAGATATCCCGGTCCAAAGCCGCAAACCCGGGAAGCCGGACTGGTCATGCTGGCAGACACGGTTGAAGCGGCGTCGAGAACCCTGGCCAATCCGACGCCATCCAGAATCCAAGGTCTTGTGCAAAATCTGATAAACAAAATTTTCTCGGACGGCCAACTGGACAACTGCGAGCTGACCTTGAAAGATCTGCATAACATCGCAAAAAGTTTTAATAAAATATTAAACGGAATACACCACCATCGCATTGAGTATCCCGAGCAACCGCTTTTGACCAACGGGAAGGGTAAAAATGGAAGTTTTGATAGACAACAGGCAAAAGAAGTACAAGATGTCGCTGAAACAAATTCAAGAAAAGGCCAAAGCCATCTTAAACGCCTTGGACAATCCTGAAGCTGAACTTTCCATCCTGATCGTTGACGACCCGCAGATAGCGGTATTCAACAAACAATATCTCAATCGAAAGGGGCCGACAAATGTGATCGCCTTTCCCATGCGCGACGGCCCCTATGGAAATATAACCCCACAGCTTCTCGGTGATGTCGTGATTTCGGTTGAAACCGCCGATAGAGAGGGGAAACGGGCGGGGAACAGCATGGAAGACCGTTTTACCCAACTTCTGGTACATGGGATTCTTCATCTGCTGGGTTACGATCACGAAACATCGGATCAAGACGCTCAAGAAATGGAAGAAAAGAGCAAGGAGATTCTGAAACTAATTAGTTTCCATCCATAAATGGCTATTTTTCCGATGAGCGGCGTTCTCCGCGGGTTTCCGCCCTCGACGTACAGACGTACGCCTCGGGCGAAAACCCTTGTGCGGCCTTGCTCATCGAAAAAATACCTCATTTATGAATTGAAAACTACTCAGTGCTAAAATGTGTTTAAGGATTTTATTGTTCGTTCTTAGTGTCATGGTGTCTTTGTAGCGAGAAGAAAAAAGTTTTACACCCAAATGCTTAAACTCTACAATTGAGGACCCCATGGAGGTTATTCGATGGCTGGACTATCGGTAAATGTTGATCATGTCGCCACCTTAAGAGAGGCCCGGAAAGGCCGTTATCCCGATCCCGTATCTGGGGCGATTCTGGCGGAGCTTGCCGGGGTGGACGGTATTGTCGTTCACCTGCGGGAAGATCGACGTCATATCAAGGATCGCGATCTCAGGATTTTGAGAAAGGTTGTTCAGACAAAGCTCACACTGGAAATGGCTTCAACCAACGAAATGGTTGGAATTGCCCTCGATGTTCAGCCCGATGTCGTCACCCTGGTTCCCGAGAAACGGGAAGAACTCACCACCGAAGGGGGGCTGGATTTAATCGTGCACAAAGATACCGTTGCTGAAACCGTGGGCACCCTTCAGGACAATGGTATTCCTGTATGCATCTTCATCGATCCAGACCCGGATCAGATCAAAATTGCCCATCAGATCAATGCCAACATGGTGGAGATACATACCGGTATATTCTGTGATGCAAAAACTTCCAAAAAAAGAGACCAGGCTTTTTCCAATATCGTTAATGCCGCAAAACTCGCCTTTAAATTGAGAATGGGGGTTAACGCCGGACATGGTATTTGCTACACCACCATAAAAGCCTTTAAGGGGTTGAACGAAATCGATGAATTCAGCATCGGACACAGCATCATCTCAAGGGCGGTGCTTGTGGGCATGGACCGCGCCGTCAGGGAGATGTTGACACTTATAAAAGAACTTTAACAATGATTTACTTGAATAAAACGAAATCATCTCGCTTTAAGTTCTAGTGTCTCATAAATCATTTCCGTGTTTTTGAGCCGAAACACATTTTAATATCGAATGTCGAATATTGAATGATAAATATCGAAGTAGGGTGTTTGGTCATTATTATTATATTAAAAGACAGAGCGAATTAACCTCAACAAAGTCGCACAAGCTTCGACGGTTGAAAACGATTCCAACCTTCAACATTCGATATTCATTATTCGATATTCGTTATTAATACTGCGCTACCACTTAAACGTAACCTATCGCAAAAATATATTTTCATGCTCCGCAAGCCCTTTTGGGAGGATAAAATGTACCTTGTCACCGCAAGTGAGATGCAGAAAATGGATCGCCTGACCATCGAATCGTTCGGCATTCCGGGGATGGTTTTGATGGAAAATGCGGGCCGGGGAGCGACACATTTTTTTTTAGACCAATTTGAAGACGCTGGAAATAAAAAAATCGGCGTTGTTGCAGGCCGGGGTAACAATGGCGGAGACGGTTTTGTCATTGCCCGGTATCTTGCCCAAAAAAAGATGCGCGTAACCGTGTATCTGCTGTCTGAAAGCCATCGGGTCAAAGGGGATGCCGCCGCCAACCTCAATTTTCTGGGCCCGCTGAAAGTTCCGGTGGTCGAAATACCCGATCAAGAATCTTTTTTACGGCACAAGACCGCCATGGCCCACGAAGCCGTCTGGATAGACGCAATCCTCGGAACCGGGTTACAATCGGATGTCAAAGGATTTTTCAAGGACGTCATCGACTTCATTAATGATTCCGACAAACCGGTCTTTTCGGTGGACATTCCATCCGGCCTCAATTCCGATACCGGCCAACCCTGCGGAACCTGTATCCGGGCCGACGCCACCGCCACATTTGCGTTTGCCAAAACAGGTCACCTTCTCTTCCCCGGCGCAGACTATACGGGAAACTTGAAAGTCGTCGATATCGGCATTCCACCGTTTATTGCGGATGATGTGCGGCCGATGCAGCACCTATTGACTTTGGATCTGATCCGCGCTGTTTTTCAACCCAGACCCTCGGATGCCCATAAGGGACACACCGGCCATCTTTTGGTGATTGCAGGGTCTCCCGGAAAAACCGGCGCGGCCGCAATGGCAGCCATGTCCGCCATGCGGGCCGGAGCCGGCCTGGTAACCCTTGGCGTCCCTTCGAGTTTAAACCCGATTTTAGAAGCCCATGTGACCGAAGCCATGACAGATCCCCTTCCGGAAGTCAGGGAAGGCATCCTCGGCGAAACATCATTTACCAGAATCATGGACCTTCTTTCCGACAAAAAATGCATTGCATTAGGACCCGGAATGGGCACCGCCCCTGAAACGAAAACCCTGGTTCATCGAATCCTTCAAAAAAGTTCTAAACCGATGGTTATCGATGCCGACGGATTGAACAGTCTGGTCGGACATACCGAAATACTGAAAAACCTCAACATCCCGATCATTATCACGCCCCATCCCGGTGAGATGGCACGGCTGAGCAATATCACCCCAGCCGACGTTCAAAAAGACCGCATCCATTGCGCCCGTGAATTTGCAAAAAATTTCAACACCCACGTGGTGCTCAAAGGGGCCGGAACGGTGGTTGCCCATCCGGACGGCAGGGCGTTTATCAACCCCACCGGAAATCCCGGAATGGCATCCGGCGGGATGGGAGATGTGCTCACCGGAATCATTGCAGGCCTCATTGCACAAGGACATGCACCTGAACTCGCCGCCCATGCCGGGGTTTATATACATGGTGCAGCAGCCGACATATTGGCCGATACCAAAGGGCCCTTCGGGTATTTGGCAACAGAGGTCCAGAATGCCATTCCCGAAACCATCAAAAAATTTGTGGACAGGGTCTGAAAATGGCATCCGGACCTCAGACTTCAAGTTTCAAACATCAGATATGGACCCATTCCGTTGACGCAACCAAAACATTGGGCAAAAACATCGGCAGGTGGATAACGTCCGGAACTGTTTTGGCCCTCTACGGTGACCTGGGAAGCGGGAAGACTTCGTTTGTTCAAGGGCTTGCCAAAGGCCTTGAAGTCCCGGACGATTACTACATCACCAGCCCGTCTTACACGTTGATCAATGAATATCCCGGCCGTTTTCGCCTGTTTCATGTTGACCTTTATCGCATCTCGGATATCATGGAGCTTGAAGATATCGGTTTTTATGAGATGCTCGACGGTAATGCCGTGGTGGCCATTGAATGGGCGGATAGAATCGGGAATGGACTTTTACCGGGCCCCTTAAACATACACTTTGAAATTACCAGCGACGAAACACGAAAAATAACCATCTCTGCAAATGAATTT
>JAHECI010000221.1 GCA_024641825.1 Desulfobacterales bacterium
CATATTGCCGGGACGTCAGGATCGTGAGGTTTACCTCAGGATGCCCGCAGAGGATCCGTACAAGTTCTGCGCCGGCATACCCCGTTGAACCAATTACACCGACTCTGATCATAACACCCCCTCATCTGAATTGAATATTTTCGATTTAAGATTGAAGATTTGGAGCTACCGTACAAATATAGCTCTTTAAAATAACCAGCGCAACCGACAATCAGGCGTTTCGATTTCTCAGCAAATCACGGTCCGGGTCTGTGGAAAGATTCAGCGATGTGTTGTGCGCTTTAATCGGTTCAGGGCTGCGCTCAAGTCTGTGCAGGGATCAGCCGCCCAGATAGGCGTTCTTGACCTCGGGATCGGCGAGAAGGGCTTCGGAACTCCCTTCCAAGACCAGGTTTCCAGTTTCAAGGACATACCCTCGCTGGGCGAATTGCAGCGCCATTCGGGCGTTCTGCTCCACCAGCAGAATGGTGGTACCTTCCTTGTTGAGTTCTTTGAGGGCTTCGAACATGCTGAGCATCATCAGCGGTGCGAGTCCCATGGAAGGTTCGTCGAGGAGCATAATTTTTCTGCCGCTCATAAACGCCCGCCCGATGGCAAGCATCTGCTGCTCACCGCCGCTCAGCGTCCCGGATTTCTGGAGTTTACGCTCTTCCAGGCGGGGAAAAATATCGAAAACTCTTTGGAGATCCTCTTCGATTTTTTCTTTGTCCCTTCTGGCAAACGTCGCCAGCCTGAGGTTCTCCATGATGGTCAGGTTGCCGAAGAGACGCCGCCCTTCCGGCACATGCGAAATGCCGAGCTTGCTGACCACCTTGTCAGCGGGATATTGAAGCAGGTCTTTGTCCATGAACATCATTTCGGTCCCTTCTTCCACCGGAACCATCCTTGAAATCGCTCTTAACGTTGTGCTCTTGCCCGCACCATTGGCTCCGATAATACAAACAATTTCACCTTCGCCGATTTGAAAGCTGATACCGTGGAGCGCTCTAATATTATCATAAGACACGCGAAGGTTTTTAACGGACAAAAACATCAGGCCAATGTCTCCTTTCCCAAATAAGCTTCAATAACTTTGGGGTTGTTTTGAATTTCTTCGGGGGTCCCTTCTGCGATGACATGCCCGAAGTTCAGGGTCTGTATGATTTGGCAAAGTTCCATCACCACCTTTAATCTGTGCTCGATAAGAAAAATTGCAAGGCCCAGTTCTTTATGGACTTTTCGTACGATCGCCATCATCTGGATCAATTCTTCAGGGTTCATGCCTGCGGTGGGTTCGTCCAGGAACAATATCTTGGGTTCAAGGGCCAATGCCCTTGCCAGTTCCACCCGCCGCTGGTCTCCGTAGGACAGGTTGGTCACATTCTGATTCGCAAGATGGACAACTCCCACCATTTTTAGGAGTTTGTAGGCAATTTCCTCGATCTCTGTCTCCTGCCGGTATCGTTTGGCAGTGCCGAAAAAAGCCCCGACCAACCCGTAGCTGATGGTTGAGTACCGCGCCATCTTCACGTGCTCGAGGACGGTCATGTGACGCCATAATTGCATGTTCTGGAAGGTTCTGCCGAGACCGTAAGCGGCGATCTGGTAAGGTTGAAGACCCGTTATTTTCTTCCCCTCCAATATGATATCACCTTCCGTCGGCTTGTATATCCCGGTGATGAGATTAAATATGGTCGTTTTTCCCGCGCCATTGGGTCCGATCAAGCCTCGGATCTGCCCTTTTTCGATTTCGAGATCATAATTGTTGACAGCCCGCAAACCGCCGAACTCGTGACTCATTTTTTCAACTCGAAGCAGTGCCATCCTACACCTCTTTCCCCGGTCTCTGTTTCGGTTTTATGAGTTTTTCCACATTAAACTCCTTGAAAGCGATCAGTCCTGTGGGCCGATAAATCATCACCAGTATGAGCAACAATGGAATAATAATCCATTTAAAAATTTCCAGGGGCCGCAGCGCTTCTCCGAGGAGACTCAGGCTTACCGCACCGACGATGGATCCGTATACGGAGTTCAGTCCTCCGAAGTAAACCATTGCCAGGACTTCGGCAAGTTTCTGAAGACCAAAAGTGCCCGGGTTGACATATCTGAGGACATGGGCAAAAAGTCCGCCGGCAACACCGGCCCAAAAGGCTGCAAAGAGAAATGCCACCATTTTGGTCTGTCGGGTGTTAACGCTCATGGCATCCGCAGCCATCTCGTCGTCACGCACCGCATTCAGCGCTTTTCCGAAAGTAGAACGCACAAAATTATTGGTAATCCAAATGCAGGCGACGGTCCACATGAACACCGTGGGCAGACCGGCGTAGTCGGGCTGACTGCTCAACCCCCTGGGCCCGCCAACCACTTCCAGGTTTTCGATCATGCTCTTTACAATGAACAAGAACGCCAGGGAGATAATGGCCAAATAGTCGCCCCGGGTTCTGAATGAGGGTATGGCAATGACAAGGGCGCCAAGGGCCGCGACAATCCCGCCGACGATCAATGCAATGGGAAACATGAAGGGCCCTAACACCGGCGGAAGTAGTGGGTGGCCGAAGATTTTGTCATTGGCGAAAAAGAGAACCGTAAATACCGAGGCGCCGTAAGCACCTAATGCCATGAATCCGGGATGGGAACACGAAAATTCTCCCATATATCCGTTAACCACATTCAAGCTCAGGGTGAGAATAATGGCGATCAGGGTGAGTTTCAGGGTAAGGACCCTGTAGGCGCTGATTTCCGACCATATATACAAGGAAGCATAAAGAAGTGCGATATGGATGAGTACAGAAACGAACATCGGATAATCAAGAAGCTTTGCGGCCAACCGGTTTGCCGGTTCGGAACTCAGCCGGGCGACGATACTGATGGGCAAGATATAGATCAGCAGCACATAACCCATGGCACCGGGTATCATAAAGGGCTTCTTGAGCATTATCACAAAACCGAAAAGAACCGGTATTTTCGGCAATCCAAGAACATTCACCAACAGGTCACCGACAAAATGCTCGAGGAGAACCGCTATCAGGATGCCGAAAAGCCATCCGAGCAAGGGAACCCCGGACATGGAGTCGAAGATTTTGCCTTTGAAAAACTTCTTTTTTTTCGTTAATTTTCCGTCTTTTTCACTCATAGTTTATGTTCGTTTACTGTCCAATTTAGAGCCTCAGACGCGCGCTGTAAGGCTCGCCGAAAAAACCGTGGGGTCTAAATGTTAGAATAAGCAGAATGATCGAGTAGGCAATGAGATCCCGCAAGGTCGAAGGAAAGATCATCGCCACGAAAATTTCGATGAACCCCAACAAAAACCCTGCAAGGGTGGCACCCAGAATGGATCCCCGTCCTCCCAGGATTGCCGCCACAAATGCCTTCCATCCGAATACGATCCCCATGTAAGGATCCAGAACCGGATACGCGATACCAAAGAGAATCCCTGCCGCAGCTGCCAGGGCCGAGCCGATGGCGAAGGTCATGGCGGCGATGGTGTTAATGGGTACGCCCATGAGCGGCACCACCACATAATCGAAAGCCATGGCCCGCATGGCCATCCCATACTTGGTCCGCCGCACAAACTGGTGAAGGGCGAACATCAGCATCAGGGAGACCACAACGATCATAATCTTCTTGTTGGTGACAAAAACGCCGCCGATATTATAGGTTGAAGATTTGATCAAAGCCGGAAAACTGACCCGTTTAGCACCCAGCAGTGCCAGGTTGCCGGTTTCGAGGATGATTCCGATCATCAAACCGGTGATGGCCGCCGAAGCCCGGGGTGCTTCCCGCAAAGGCCGATACCCCAGCCGTTCCACCAGAATCCCCACAAATGAGGTCAGAAACATGGAGATGATGATGGTCAGCACCAGAATCAACCAGTTGGGCAGGGCAATGGCACCGAAGGACGCCAATGCCGTTATTCCGGTGGCCACACCAAAACCGATGTATGCTCCCACCATAAAAATATCACCGTGGGCAAAGTTGAACAGCATCAAGATGCCGTATACCATGGAATATCCCAGGGCAATCAATGCGTAAAAACTGCCCCATTGTAACGCGTTAACCAGGTTTTGGAAGAAAAATACCATTGGGTTTAATCCTGTTCTTTCAAAAAAAGGCGGGCCCAGAGCTCACCACCCTGACCCGCCCTTTTTATAACCTAAATTGAGCGATTTTTAGCTCGATCTGTACCGATCTCTTGCGCATCAAGGATTCGCAAAAATCCTCGACATATCCATGGGTATGCCTGTGGTTTTCGCAAACCCTGCTACATCAAGATCTCGGCACATCTCTTCCCTAAAAATAGCTCAACTTAGGTATAAGAAATCTACAATAGCTCCTTTTGAGATAAAATCTATCCCATATAACAATATTTGTACAACCCGGGTTGATCGGTTTTAACCCTTGAATCTTTACCCGCCGTCTGTGTGGTGGGTTTGAACCCAGAACCTGGAACCGATCAGTTTAGGTACAAACTAAACATTAGGATCTATATTTATGGACAAACAGACTTGTAAAACTCGTATTCGCCTTTGTCGCTAATCTTGACTATAACGGCACATTTGATGGGATCTCCATCCTCGGTAAAGGTCATTTTCCCGGTAATACCGTTGTATTCTTTGATTTGGGCCATTGCATCGCGGACACACTGGCGATCTTTCTCGATCTTTCCGGTAAGCTTGCCGCAAGATTGGATGGCCGTTTGCACGAGGCCCAAGGCATCCCAGGTCAGGGCTGCCACATCGTCGGGCACATACCCGTGGGCCTTGTTGTAGCGATCGATGAATGCTTTTGTCGCACCTTTGGCGCCGGCGGCGGCATAATGCGTGCTGAAGAAAAGGCCGTAGCAGTCTTTTCCGCAAAGTTCTACGGTTTCGGCCGAGCCCCAGCTGTCGCTGCCCACAATCGGTTTATTCCAACCCAGCTCATGGGCTTGCTGAACGATCAGAGCCACCTCGTTGTAGTACTGGGGCGTAAACAGTACTTCGGCGCCTGATTTTATGATCTTGGTCAACTGGGAGCTGAAATCGGCATCCTTGGTGGTGAAACTTTCAAACGCCACGACGGACCCGGGACCGTTGTTCTTTTCCCAGGCTTCTTTAAAGAACTCTGCAAGCCCTTTGGGATAGTCGCTGGCCACGTCGTAAAGCACCGCAGCTTTAGTGAAACCGAACTCTTCTTTGATGAAATTGGCCAGCACGGGCCCCTGGAATGGATCCAGAAAGCAGCCGCGAAAGACAAATGGACGGTCTTTGGTGGTGTCGGGGTTGGTTGACCAAGGGCTGATCATGGGGGTTTTGTAATTGTTGGCCACCTCTCCCGCGGGTATCGCCTGCTTGGAAGACTGAGGTCCGACAATGAAAAGGACTTCGTCCTCGGTGATCATCTTTGTGTTCACCTTGACGGCCGATTCCGCTTTGGACTCGTTGTCTTCGATGACCACTTCGACCGGATATTTCTTTCCGCCGACCTCAAGTCCGCCGGCTGCCTTGATATCCTCGAGCCACATCTCGGCGGCGAACTTCGATCCCTCGCCGACTTTGGGGATGTCTCCGGTCATTGGGGCGTTGATACCGATCTTGATGGTCTTGGCCTTACTCCAGGCACAGGGGGTAAAAATGAGACCGATCACCAGACATGAAACAATAAAACATAAACCTTTTCGCATACGACCTCCTTTCTTCAGACTAATTAACGTGTTGTTTTAATTGCAATAACAAGAGCAATCATTTTGTCGACTTAATTGATCTGGCTCAATAACACACTGGGAATTCTTTTTCAACAAAATAATATCCGGACGTT
>JAHECI010000222.1 GCA_024641825.1 Desulfobacterales bacterium
TCCCTGCAATCCGGTCGACCTGACCCGGATCGATCTTCAAGGCCTTGGCCACCTCTGAATAGAGGGTCTTGCGGTCGCTGTTTTCGGCATCCACGAGGCCGTTGAGATCCCTTTTCTCCTTGAGGTTCAAATCGCCGGTGTTTGCCACGGAGAGATAGCCGTCATCCCCTTCTTTCAGGGCGCCTTTCTGGTAGTAGGGTTTCAGCGCTTGAAAACGGGCTTTCATTTTTTCCTTCAACGCGCGAATGGTGGGATTGGAAACAGTGGTCACGTCTTCCGCCCACGCACTGGCAGGAGACAAGGCGAACCTGACCCTAAAAGAAAATCCTTTATGGTTTTTGGACTGATTTCCCTTTTGTTCCGGCTTTTTCCCCCGGATATCATTCACAATATCCCCGGCAACAGATTCAACCTTTTCTGCCGGAAAATAAATATTTATGGTCACGCAGGCAAACAGGGTGATCATCGCGAATACCATTGCCATCCACATGGGTTTTTGAAACATTTTCATATGAACCTCCCTTTGTCATTTGGTACATGTTCAGGGGGTGTGCTCCCCCGTGTAACGATATTGGCGAAGTGGCTTCGTCATTTCAATGACTTAGCAGTGGGGGAGCACACCCCCTGAACATGCAGGTCATTTGACAACCGGGCCTCCCTTGGAGCCGATCCTTTTGATTCGTTTAACCATGTCCTTGAAACTAATACGGTTATCCGGATTCTGATTTACAATATCTACCCCTGAAAAGCTACCCCTTTTTACGAGATACTCTGTGCCGCCCTCTCTAATGGTGCCGTTGACCGTGAACACATCGTTTTCCAGATTGGCCTTGATGCCGATCTTTTCATAGGGAAATGTTTTGAATAAAGATGCAAAGGCACCTGCCAACCCTATAAAAGGGCTCTGTCCCCCGCCAATCTGGGCAATGTTTTCAACGGCCTTAACGCTGATTTTTTGGGAAATTCCCTTTTTTTAACCGTTTCCAGCAAAAGATTGAATCTCTGGGGTTGGCCGTAGGCCATCTCAACATTACGGATTTGACCCTTTAAAACCCCTTCAATCTTTCCGAATTCGGTATCCGTCGTCATTTCGGACAGCAAAAGATCCTCCCATCTTGCATTGAGCTTAAATACCGGCGCTGACGTAAAAATCCCCGAACCCCCCAGATCGGAAACAATGATGTTGCCTTGGAATACTTCGGCCTTGAGTTCCCCCCGGGTGGTAACAGTGTGATTTTCGTATCGGACGGGGTCCAGGATGCCGGTAAAAGAACCCTTCAAGGGACGCGTCCAGATCCTGGACAAAAGGGGTTGAAGCTTTATGTCCTCAAATTCCAGACGGGTATGGATGGTAAGATCCGGAACAAAGAGTTTTTCGACCTGTACGGATCCCAATCTTAGATTCCCGCCGGGAACCTGAATCACGGTCGGAGATTCCACGGATATCCGGTTCGGACCGGTATCCAAAAGGATGCTTAGCGGCTGTTTCGGCAGCAGGGGAATGGTTATGGATTCAACCGCTAACCTGCCGCTTAGGGTATCAACAGGGGTTTTGGCGGCTCCGGTTCGGTACCACACGGGAAGATCGAGGTGAATCCCTTTGAGGGCGATACCCTTTTCCGGCAAAGAAAAATTGCCCCCAAGCCACCCGAGATGTCCCCTAACCTGCCATGCATCTTTAAATCCGTTTATCCGGAATTGGGCAGAAACGTCTCCTTCGATCTCAAGGGTTGCCAGAAAGGGTTTTTCGGTCTTATAGGGCTCCTGCAAAAAATGATGAAATATCGGCTTCAAGGGCGCCTTCGGGAGGATCACCGTGACATCGGCATTGGCTGTCGACGACGGACCCTGCTTGAAAAATCCCTGGATTTCAAGGGGAAGGATACCCTTCAGGTCGAATCGGAGCTTGGAGAGTTCTATCAATCTTTTTTGAAGATCGTAGGTCCCGCTGCATGACGTGACAATGGGGTTTATTTTCAGGTTCAGATAATAACGATCGTAAAGGGCTTCGCCGGCCTGGGCGTCAAGATCGGCGGCAAAAGTCATCATGGAACGCTCTAAATCCACAACACCTTCGATCCCCGTGCCAAGAGAAACGTTCTCCCCCATTATGCGTCCATCCTTGCTTTGAAAGACGAGATCATCGAGAGACAGTTTTGCTTTCACCTGCAAGGGTCCGGTCTCGGGCCCTGTGACGTTGATCCGGATGGCATCATGACCCTTAATATCCCAATCCGACGGGATCAGGTGGTAAGCAGCGGCTGCATGGAACAGCAACGTCTCCTTCCCTTGAACCGTAAGATTTAGATTGTGTTCCTCCAGACGAATATCAAGTAAAAGATTTTTCAAACCAGCGGTCTCGAGTCGGACCTCAGGGAGTATGGCGGATTTTTTTTCTGTGTCGATTCGGCCATCCGTGATATGCATGCGGACATCTCCCATGAGAATGTTCCGAGCCCCGGTGTTAATCTTTGCCTGGGGAATTTGTACGGTCACGTCCTTGACCTCGATTACAGGATAAATGCCGGAAATGCTCTCTGCCTTGAGGTCGATGTCCAAAGGCTTAAGGAGCGTATCCGTCTTTTCCATCACGGACAGGCCGCCAATATGGAGTTTCAAGGGAGCAAAAACGGTTTTTCCCTGATTCATGTTATAGGTAAATCCGGTTTCCATGGACAAAGATTCAGCGGCGGTCACTGATACGGGTAATGATCCCGTCTTTTTTAAATCAGATTTAAAAGCAATATCTTCGCAACGGACCTTAAGATTTTCGACATCGAGATTTTTGGGGCCCTGGCTGTAGGTAAATTTTGAGAACACCCCCATTTTTCTGATGTTAAGTTCCGAGTCTTGGAGCCTCATGTCTTGAGATTCAAGTGTGCCGCTGAATGTGAGATCGTTGATGTCAAAGATGGTGCTGCCGAGGATGGTCACGTTCGGCGCTGCAACATTCATATTGCGGGAAGAATTTTTGACCTCCAAAGCAAACGATAACAAAAGCGGTTTGCCGGCGCTGGCTATGGCATGGATTTTAAGGACCTGAAAAGCTTGATCACCCATAGCTGCCGAGATACGTCCGTCAAGAAGTTCCCCTGATTGAAATTTGATGTCTCGAAAGAAAAAGAGGCCGATAAGGCCCCGGGCCATTCCGGCCGGAAAAGAAGGCCCTCTTTTGGCCGGCAAGATGCCCGGGGATGTAAACCGCTCGGAAAAAAGGTCAAGAGACAGGCCCTTTGTCTGCATATTTTTTAGAACAAGAGACCGATGGCCCCATGGACCCTCGACATCCATATCCGCTCTGATGAAAGGAATTTCCATGGAGAAAGTTTTTTGTGGTTTCAATGGTTTGAAAAGAATTCCCCTGGCCTCCAAGACCATTGGTTTAAAAGAATAGGAGAGGTTTTCTATGGTACATGATGCGCCTGTGGATGCAGAAAGCGATCTTTCAATCATCGGCTTGACTTGGTCTGGATGATAATAAAGATAAAAGCCGATACCTGAAAGAAGAAGCACTACAACACACAGGGCGATGCCTGAAAACAGAAAGATTTTTTTAATCAGCGCCATAAACGTCAACTTTATCTGTGCGTGGCATATTGTCCGTTTCGAGCGGCCTAATCATCAAAGTTTAAAGTGCCTAACGTTGCGGAATGGATCATCTTTTTTGAAAAGCGTGTACTGTTTGAGTGGTTTAGGGATCGTTAGAAAGAACAGACGCATACCGAGATATTTCTTGAATAGACGTTGTTTGTTTCAAGACGAACCCATTGTTATGATATTGGAATCTGTTATTTCTTTATGATCCTTTAACCACGAGTTTTATCCGCCCCCGGCGTGATTACACGGTTTAAAAAAAGCATGATCCATGGAGCGACTGTACAAACAAAAACACCCAGACCCCTTACATAATTAATGTGTTGCAAATCCCATCACGATATCGCCGCAAGATTTATATCCCCTTTTTTGTAAATATACGGCGATACGTGATACACATCTTCATTCACTGAAATAAGACTTTCCGGCTAAAAAATAGACAGCGCAAACCGTCGATTCAGGTCTTTGTTTTTCTTGTGAATCATATAGAAACTTGATATGAAAACCAAAACAGGTGATAAAATGCCGAATGATGGTTCAGCCCTTATACCGAAAACCCCTTCCTCGTCGATCCATACGAGCATGATAGCGCCAGGCGTCCTTGGAGTCAAGATTATCGGCCGGCTCGATTCGATGAGCGCGGGCAATATCTGGCGTGAGACAAACCTGGAGCTTGACAAAACGTCGCCCAAGCAGGTTATCGTCGATGCTTCCGAAATTGAATACTGTGACGGTTCCGGCATCGGTTATTTGTTCGGGCTTCGTCAGCGCCAGGAAAAAGGCGGCGGCGGTTTGGAGATTCGCGGACTCCAGGCAGAGTTTCAACAACTCCTTGATCTTTTTGACCCTTCGGAATTCGAAGAATCACCGGAGATCCAACCCGGTCCCATCGGCTTTTTTGAAAAGATCGGACGGTCAACCTGCCGAATCTGTGAAGAAGCCTATACGTTCCTTGAATTTTTGGGAGAAGCCGGTGTGGCGATGGTCAAGGCCTTGCTCAACCCAAAGCAGGTGCGTTGGAAAGATGCATTTTTAGTGGCCGAAACCGCAGGCGTAAATGCGCTGCCCGTTATTGCCCTTATCGGTTTTCTAATGGGATTGATCATGGCGTTTCAGGCGGCCATTCCCATGCGCCAGTTTGGTGCGGCAATTTATGTAGCCAACCTCGTCGGACTCTCCATGGTCAGAGAACTTGGGCCGCTTATGACCGCCATTGTTCTGGCCGGACGGTCCGGCTCTGCCTTTGCCGCGGAGCTTGGGACCATGAAAGTCAATGAAGAGATAGACGCGCTGATCACCATGGGACTCGATCCCGTTCAATTTTTAGTCGTCACCAGGATCCTTGCCGCGGTGATCATGACGCCGCTTCTCACCCTATTTGCAGACCTTATCGGCGTGATGGGGGGATCCATAGTTTTGCTTTCTATGGGCTATTCTCTAGACACCTATCTTAAACAGATTTTTTCCATGGTAAATTATGTAGACCTGTTAGGGGGTCTTTTCAAATCCATTGTGTTCGGTCTTTTGGTCGCGGGTATCGGGTGTTTACGGGGTCTTCAGACTGAAATCGGCGCCAGTGCCGTCGGGGAATCCACCACCCGGGCGGTTGTCGGCGGAATTGTACTGATCGTTGTTACGGACGGCATCTTTTCGGTGGTTTATTATTATTTAGGCATTTGAAGGCTTATGGACCTGATCCGGGACACGATTATTCATGTTGAAAAAGTTTCCGCAGGCTACAAAGATATCGTCATATTGCACGATGTTTCTTTTGAGGTCAAACGCGGTGAAATTTTCGTCATTCTGGGCGGCTCGGGCAGTGGAAAAAGCACCCTGCTAAAACTGATGATCGGTCTTAACAAACCGTTATCCGGCGGAATCTTCATTGACGGACAGAATATCGTCTCTGCCGAGGGGGATGAACGCCTGGCGTTACTCAAAAAATTCGGCGTCATGTATCAAAGAGGCGCTCTTTTCGGCTCCATGACACTGCTTGAAAACGTCCGGCTCCCGCTGGAGGAGTTTACCAACCTTCCGCTTGCGGCCATGGATCTCATCGCCCGGATGAAGTTGAATCTGGTGGGATTGAGAGAATTTGGAAGTCTTTTGCCGGCGGAACTCAGCGGAGGAATGCAAAAACGTGCCGCT
>JAHECI010000223.1 GCA_024641825.1 Desulfobacterales bacterium
TCCGTTTCCATTGGAAAGCTGTCTGAGCAAATTAGAGCGCGTTAAAGCGAACAGCAATGAGGGTGTCAAATTATTGATAATTATCATATGCCCGCCGTGTAATCTTAACACCGTGGACCTATTCGCTGTTACGCGGTCTTGTTTGCGAGTTCTTTCCGATGGAAACGGAATTGTCCTGGGGCTGACTGAAGTTGTGACCGTAAATAACTCAGTCTCGCCAACGGCGAATAAAAGGGAACATATTTTCGTGCCTTCGTGATGAATATATTAACGGTTCCCGCTGGTTGAGATTCAACGGACAAATACCATCCCTGCCCAGTCTTTTTCAAATGATTTCCAGACACATTTAAAACGGTTTCGGGTGAATTCATTCAAAAGGTCTGAAACCTCATCTGTTTTTATTCCCGAAACCACCACCGCACCGTCTTTTTCGGTGAGGTGAGCCATGTGGGAACACAGCCGCTTAAGGGTGGGATATCGGAGGTTCGCGGTGATCAGTGTAAATTTCTCATGGATATCCAATATGTTATGGTCATGGATTGAAATCCGATGCGCCAGGTGGTTCAATTGAATGTTTTTTACGGCTTCTGCCCTTGCGCAGGGATCGATATCGATTCCCTGGGCTGTTTTTATCCCCAACAAGACGGCTGCAATTGCCAGAACACCGGATCCGGTTCCAATGTCCAGGGCCTTGGTATTGTTTTCTTTTTTAAAACGATCGGTTTCGAGAACCACCGTTTCAATCCCCTGGATCGCCAGTCTCGTTGTGGGATGATCCCCCGAACCGAATGCAGCCCCCTGCTGGATGCGGATGACCACGTCTTTGACACCGGGTCGGTAAAACATGCCGTGGGGCTTCAATACCACCCGATGGGATATGCGGGTGGGTTTGTTGAAGGATTTTTCGAGGAAAGAACAGCCAAAATGATAGGTGTACATGAGTTCCCGGTCTGAAACCAAATTCCTGACGACGGCTTTAAATTCCTGACGGTCCATGGGAAACCGATCCGAGAGTGCCCTTTCCAACGCACCGGGGGTGAGTTTTTTTTTCGACGCATTCACACAGGACAACACCTCCCGGCGGATTGCATGACGGCGGGCCACGGCGCTTTTTTCGGTTTTTTCAGATACGCTCATTCATCGCTCTTCTACCGGCCCAATTGATACTTTCTAACAGCACGGTTATGATCTCTAATATTGGTTGAAAACTGGTGTGTCCGGTCTTTTCTGGCAACAAAAAAGAGAAACTCGGTATCTGCCGGGTAAAGGGCGGCTTCTATGGCCTCGACGCCGGTGTTTGAAATGGGTCCCGGGGGCAGCCCTTTTATGGTATAGGTGTTGTACGGGGTCGACGTGAGGAGATCTTTTCGGGTGATGTTGCCGTTGAAATCTTTTATGCCGTAGATCACCGTGGGGTCACTCTCCAACCGCATTTTCCGGTTTAAACGATTGTGGAAAACAGAAGATATGACGGGACGTTCATCCGCAGTGCCCGTCTCCTTTTCAATAATGGATGCAAGCGTGACCACCTGGTGAACGGTAAGCCCCAAACTTTTGGCCTGTTCTTTCCACTCCGGCCGGAAAACCGACCAGAACCGTTTTACCATGGCGGATATGATGTTGCCCGGCAAGGTTCCCTTGGGGAAATAATAGGTATCCGGGAAAAGATACCCTTCGAAGGTTTCGGCATCGATCCCTCGGGCCTGGACAAGCTCGGGGTCGGTGGCGGCCTTTAAAAAATCGATTTCGGCTCCGAACCCCGCCCTGGAAACCCCCTGGGCAACCTGCTGCAGATTATAACCTTCGGGTATGGTGAGCCTGTGAAGGAGAACCCTTCCGTGAACCATGATATCGAGTATTTTGTTGGGGGTCATGGCCGCGGAAAGTCCATATTCTCCGGCTTTGATTTTTTTGTCATATCCCTTGAAGCGGGCCAACAATCTGAATTTGAAGGGATGTTTGATAATGCCGTGCTCACGGAGCATGTTAGCGAAAGATTGAAACCCCTGGCCGGATTTAACATCCACGACCTGTTCGACGGGTTCCGTGCCTGCCGGCGTTTGGGCGTAGTTCAGGATGTCCAGGTATACGGCTGTTGCAACGAAAAACCCGAAAATCAGCGTCGATGTGATGATGATCCCTAATTTCTTCAAAGTTTGATTGTCCTCGTTTACAATCCATTGGGGTGTTGCAATTTTATGCCATAGCGCAGCCAATTGTCAAAGGGGGAATGCAGGCACCTTGATTTTAATGGGCCGCGTGATTAACGTTGACAAGGGAGAATTTTGTTGATTCGTTGAAGTAAGCGGTGGTGAACCGGTTGAACGGTCACCGATGAAGGGTTGAGGACACAAGGATGCATATACGCCGGCAGCGGAATACAACTGAAGATTATCAAGGATTTGAACAGGGGCCCATCCGGCCGCCCAGTGAGGCGTACAGCCTTCTGATTCGTGTCACACGGAACTGCCCGTGGAATCGCTGTACCTTTTGCCCCGTGTACAAGGAATCGCGGTTTTCCATCCGTCCGACGGATCATGTCAAGGCGGATATCGATACGGTTTACAGATCTCTTGCGATCATCCAAAAAATGACCGACGACCACGGCAACCTTTCTCGAACCGCTGTCCGGGAGAGGGTGGGCAATGATGAACACCTGGACCCCGGAGGATTTAACGCCGCTTTGAGCTGGTTTTCCGGCGGAATGCGGTCGGTGTTTCTCCAGGATGCAAACAGTCTTATCATACCCCCATCGGATTTGTTGGAGATACTCCTTCATATCAAAAAGCGGTTTCCCTGGGTCGAACGAACGACCTCATATGCCCGCTCCCACACCATCGCCCGGATCAAGGATCAAGATCTCAAGAATTTCAAAGACGCCGGTTTGAACAGAATCCATATCGGTCTGGAATCCGGTTCAGACCGGGTTCTGAAGATGGCCCAAAAAGGGGTTACCCAAGAAACCCATATCAAAGCAGGGCTCAAAATAAAAAAGGCCGGGATGGAATTGTCGGAGTATGTTATGCCGGGCCTGGGAGGAAAAACCTATTCCGAGATTCATGCCCGGGAAACGGCCGATGCTTTAAACCGGATCAACCCGGATTTTATAAGACTCAGAACCTTGGCGATTCCCAACAGTGTCGAGCTGTATGACGATTATGTTGCCGGCGATTTTGAAAAATGCACGGATCTGATGATGGCCAAGGAGATTCTGATTTTCCTGGAATCCTTGAACGGCATTACCAGTGTGGTTAAGAGCGACCATATTTTGAATCTCTTTGGGGATTTGGAAGGCAAATTGCCCGGAGATAAAGGGCGGATGCTGGATATCGTACACCGTTTTTTGGCAATGGATCCGGAACGGCAGTGTGTCTATCAGGTGGGGAGACGGTTCGGGTTTTTCTCCGGCCTTAAGGATATGGAGAGCCCCCGGAGGCTGGCCAAGGCGGAAAAGGCCTGCCGCCAGTTCGGAATTACGCCGGAAAATGTGGATGAAGTGATCGATGAATTGATGAAAAGATTCATTTAGATGCCAGCCGGGAACGATTTTTTCCCGAAATCTCAGCGTCGACCCCACAATCATTTGACTTTTTTGAGCTTCTTAGAAAAAACTCATTTCCGGACCGGAAACCGCCGATACCTTCTCCATTGGATGTATTTGGACACCGTCAAGTCGGCCTGTGTTCAGGAGGGTTCTATTTTTGCAATGTGTCGAAAAATAAAAACAATTTCCAAAATTTATGGTTATCTTTTGGGTGCTTTTGTGATATGAAAAAAATTTTTTCCGGGGCATCCGGAACTCGACCCAAATACTTTTAAAACAGCAAAGGAGTACCAATGACAGAGAATGGTGAATGTATCGTTTATTCGGCGGACGGGACCCTCGTTGTACCCGATTTTCCGGTGATTCCCTTTATCGAAGGTGACGGCATCGGACCCGATATCTGGTCGGCCACCCGGTATGTATTGGATGCGGCGGTTTCCAGCGCCTATGGCAATGAACGAAAGATTCAATGGTTGGAAATTTTGGCCGGTGAAAAGGCGTTCAAACAGACACAATCCTGGCTTCCGGAAGAAACACTGGAAAAGATCAGAACCTATCGTGTTGCCATCAAAGGTCCCCTGACCACACCTGTGGGAGAAGGCATCCGGAGCATTAATGTAAGCCTTCGGCAGGAGCTCGACCTTTATGCCTGCGTTCGGCCGGTAAAATATATTACCGGGATTCCCAGCCCCATGGTGGAACCTTCGAAGGTCGATATGGTCATTTTCAGAGAAAATACCGAAGATGTCTACATGGGCCTGGAATGGGAAGAAGGCTCTGAAACCGCGAAAAAAATCATCGATATGGTAAAACTCGAAGACGGAAGAGACATCCGTCCGGACTCCGGTATCGGGCTTAAACCCATCAGCCGATTCGGAACCCGCCGTCTGGTACGAAGGGCCCTTGAATATGCCATAGAACATAATAAGTCCAGCGTTACCCTGGTTCACAAAGGAAACATCATGAAGTTTACCGAAGGGGCCTTCAGAACCTGGGGGTACGAAGTGGTCGAAGAAGAATTCGGGGAACAGACCATTTCCGAAGCGGCGTTGTGGGAACAATTTAACGGGGAGGTCCCGGCAGACAGGATTGTGATCAAGGACCGGATCGCAGACGCCATGTTCCAGCAGATTCTTCTGCGCCCCGAAGAGTATGATGTGCTGGCCATGCCGAATCTCAACGGGGATTACATGTCCGATGCTCTGGCTGCCATGGTGGGGGGACTGGGAATGGCCCCGGGCGCCAATATCGGCGACGGATATGCCCTGTTCGAGGCGACCCACGGCACAGCGCCAAAATATGCAGGACAGGACAAAGTCAATCCCGGGTCTCTGATCCTTTCCGGGGCCATGATGCTCGACTTTCTTGGCTGGAAAGCGGCCGGGGACGCTGTGCGGGACGGGTTGGCAAAGGCAGTGGCGGAAAAACGGGTGACCTATGACCTGGCCCGGCAGATGGCCGGCGCCACGGAAGTCAAATGCTCGGAATTTGCAGCGGAAATTGTCCGTCAAATTCAGTAGAAGCTACCTCAAAATCGTTATTTAGTATTGAAAAACCCTGCATTGCGGGAGTTAAAAACACCGGCGATGCCATCCATCGATTCAGCTGGAAAATTGGAATAATGGCGTGTTGGAGTAATGGGAAAAGAAATTTTTTCAACCCAACACTCCAATACTCCGACCAGCCGGATATCGCTTACAAAAGACTTTTTGCGAGTTTGTCAAACTTGATAAATTTGTAAAAAGTGAAACGTGAAATGTAAAACGAATACATTGAGTACATAGAAGTAATATTGTACAACATATAAACTTTTCATGTTAAACTTTTAACTTTTTACGTTCAGAGACATGAACCAGACCCTTACCCTGAAATACGGGAACGAAAAAATCCCTTTTGACCTTCCGGATCAGACAAAGATTCTTTACCCCAATGAACCCGAAACACGGATAACGGCATCTCAGTTTGCATCCGGACTGTCCCATGAACTCCAACGGTTGAATCCCCACCTTGCCAACGTCGCAATTGTGGTGGGCGATAAAACCCGGCTGTGCGGTTACAGAAAATTCCTTCCGGTACTCCTTGGGACCCTGGAGAACTTCGGGGCGGCACCGGAATCCATTACGGTGTTTATCGGTTACGGCACGCACCCGCGCCAGACAGAGGATGCGTGTCTTTCCGCTTACGGTGATATTTA
>JAHECI010000016.1:0-19562 GCA_024641825.1 Desulfobacterales bacterium
CCGCCGGACCGACCGGGGGGGCGGACGGATCCACTCAAAGACGCGGCGGTATCCAAGGGCATCGACGTCTTCCAGCCCACAACCTACAAAGATGATCAGGTTTTTTCCGAGTACACTGAACTCAAACCGGACCTCACCGTAATGGCGTTTGTGACGGATATCATCCCGGCGCGCTTTTTTGAAGTCCCCACCCACGGCACCATCAATTATCATCCGTCCCTCTTACCGCGCCATCGGGGTGCCAGTGCCATAAACTGGGCCGTAATCATGGGAGACACCAAAACCGGCCTGAGTATTTTTTGGCCGGACGGCGGCATCGACACCGGATTGATTTTGCTTCAAAAAGAAATCGATATCGGCCCGAACGACACCACCGGTTCTCTATATTTTAATTCCCTCTTTCCCATGGGCGTCGATGCCATTTTAGAGTCCATTGACCGGATCAAAGCAGGCAATGCCCCCCGAATTTTACAAGACGAAGCCGGCGCCACCTATGAACCGCCCTGCGATGACCGGGTGGCGGGTATCGCCTGGGACAAGCCCGCCGAAGCCCTTTACAATCTGGTCCGCGGGTGTGACCCCCAACCCGGCGCCTTTGCTGTGTTCAAAGGAGAAAAAACGCGATTTTACGGAGCAAAGCTCAGGAAGGAGACGGTGGATGAGACACCGGGAACCATCCTGGACATTGACGATCAAGGGATCCATGTGGCGGTTTCAGGGGGAAGACTGGTTGTGGGCAAAGTCCGGCCGGCTAAAGGCGGAAAAGTGGCTGCATCCGAGTTTGCGGCGGAACAGGAAATCAAAGCCGGAGACATGTTCGACCGGTAACCGGCAACGTGCACAGAACAATTTCTCCCCACCATTCACAAAAAGGCCTTTGAAAAAATCATTGATTTTTTCAAAGGCCTTTATTTTTGGAAAAAATATCTCCGCAGGAATTAGGCTGCTTTTTCGATTTTCACCGCACAGACCTTGTACTCCGGAATTTTGGCAATCGGATCAAACGCTGAATTGGTGAGGATATTGGCCGAATTTTCTACAAAATGGAACGGGACGAAAAGCAGGCCGGGTTTTACTTTGTTGCTGACCCGGGCCGGTGCTTCGATCTCCCCCCTCCGGGTGGAAAGCTTCACCGTATCCCCATCTTTTACAACCAGAGTCTTTGCATCTTCGGGATGAATCTCCACATATCCGGTCTTTTGTTCGGCATGCAGATGCTGGGACGCCCGGGTCATGGTGCCGGTGTGGTAATGGGCAAACATCCGGCCGGTAGTCAGAAAATAGGGATACTCGTCATCGGGCATTTCCGCAGGATCGAGATACTCCACAGCATGGAACAAACCTTTGCCCCGGGTAAATTGATCTTTATGGAGAAACTGAGTCCCGGGATGTTCGGTGTTCGGACACGGCCACTGCAGACCGTTCAGCCCCAGTCGTTCATAGGTCATGCCGCCGTAACTCGGCGTTAACTTACTCATTTCATCAAAAATTTCTTCCGGGCCCGCATAGCTCATTTCACGGCCCATGGCGGTGGAAAGTCTGGATACAATCTCCCAGTCGTTCAACGTATTTCCTAAAGGATCAATGGCCTTGTTGACTTTCATACAGCGACGTTCGGTATTGGTATAGGTTCCATCCTTTTCAGCAACCGATACCCCGGCAAAGACCACATCCGCCTTTTGTGCGGTTTCAGACAGAAAAATGTCCTGGCACACAAGAAAATCGAGATTTGCAAGGGCCTTATCAATATGATTCTGATCAGGATCACTCATTTTCGGATTTTCCCCGATGACATAAAGGGCCTTTAATTTGCCGTCGAGCATGGCCTGAATCATGTCTGTGATGGTGTAACCCACCTTGTCTGAAAGCGTTCCGCCCCAGGCTGTGGAAAACTTCTCATTGTTTGCGGGAACATTCACCGGCTGATAGGCCGGAAAAACATTGGGCAAGCCGCCCATGTCACAGGCACCTTGCACATTGTTCTGTCCCCTTAGGGGGTTGACGCCGCCGCTTCTCACGCCGACGTTGCCGCAAAGCATGGCAAGATTACAGCAGGATTTTACATTATCCACACCGGTGGTATGCTGGGTGATTCCCATGGCATACAGCAATGCCGCCGGGGAATTTGTGGCATAGAGTTCCGCCATTTTTTCAAGGTCCCTCTGTGCAATCCCTGTGATGGTTTCGACTTTGTCCGGCGTATAGGCTTCAACCACCGCTTTGAATTCATCAAAACTCTCGGTTCTTCCCTCGACATATTGTTTGTCGTGCCAGCCATTTTTCAAAATGATATGCATCATGCCGTTGAGCATGGCCACATCACTGCCAAGGCGCTGGGTTACGGCAACGTCCGCAAATCGCGACAGCTGAATGTTCCTCGGATCCGCCACGATAAGCTTGGCACCTTTTTCTTTGGCCCTATAGACCCGCCGTGCAATCAGGGGATGGCACGCCGAGGTATTGGAACCGGTGATAAAGATACACGCGGCATCTTCTATTTCCGCTATGGAATTGGTCATGGCTCCACTTCCGAACGCAGCGGCAAGACCTGCCACTGTGGAGGAATGTCAGAGACGGGCGCAGTGATCGACATTGTTGGTTCCGATGACCGCCCTGGCAAACTTCTGAGCCAGGTAATTTTCTTCATTGGTGATTTTCGCCGAAAGCAGCACACCGACACTGTCCGGACCATGGTCTTTGATGATGGCCTTGAACTTGTCGGCCGAGGTTTGAATGGCCTCATCCCATGTGGCTTCCTGCAACTCACCCTCCTTCTTTATCAGCGGAGACTTCAGACGCTTATCGCTGATCACATGTTCATGGAGGTTCCAGCCCTTTATGCATAGCTTCCCCTCATTTACAGGATGGGTCTTCATCGGCAGGGTATCGACGAGCTGGCCATCCATCACCTGGAAAAGGACACCGCAACCTGTTCCGCAATATGAACATACTGAGGGAGTTATCTTGTAATCCATAGGTATCGCTCCTTGATATAATAAAATTTAGATTAAGACAAAACGTATCACTTCTAAGCCGTTACCCGTATAGGGCATAAGGATCATATGGGTTTGGGTTTCAGTGTAACCTCTTCGCCGAGCATGTTGAACGGTGATTGATCCGCACGGATTCCGGTTTTATAATCGAATACATCCGACACCGTTTCGTTGACCTTGCGGTAAAGAAGGCGTAAAGAAATATATGCCGGGCAGGCATCCTCGCACAGACCGCAGTCGATACACCGTCCGGCCATATGAACTGCCCGGACAAGATGAAAAATCGGGACTTCGGGGGGAATGGTCCCGGTGGCGATGAGGTCTGGATGCTCAAGGCTGCATTCCTTGCAAAAGCAGACGGGGCAGATATCACGGCATCCATAACATTTTATACATTTCTGAAATTCATACATCCACCGATCAAAGCGGTCTTTCTGACTGAATGCTTCAGCGCCTTCTACGTCCATGTTATTGTCCATGCCGACCATCTTTTTGAATACGCCTGCCTGTTCAGGCTCGAGGTAGGAGCAATCCCCGTGCTCTTTGAGCTTGGAGGGGCAGCAATTAACACTGATGGTCTCTATATTGTCCGGCTTCAACTGATTCCAAACATAAAGGACATTCAAGGCCCGCTGGTTGCAGTCACGGGTCAAAAGCCCTATTTTCAGATCCGGGTGCTCAGCTGAAATCTTTGTGGCCATTTTTTCAAGGGAATACCGGGCGTTACCGACGATCAATTCGTCGATTTCATCGATATTTTCTTTGGTAAAGCAATGGGGCAGCGGATGCCCTTGCACCATTTTATATCCTAGGAATATGTCGACTCTATCCTGTTCAAGCAACTCTCTAACTTGTTCTTGCATATCATCCTCCCTCTACGCTCACGGCATTTTGTGCGGCTTCGCATGAACTCACGATGGCGGACAGGTCAAAATCGCCGGATAAAGGGCTTGGGCCCAATGATTTAATCTTTTCCGTAAAAGCGGTGACCACCTGAACGAACTTCTGGGCCTCTGCCGAAGATATCCAGTCCAGGTGTAAACGGCCTTCCAATCCAATAAAGCCCAAAAGTTCTTGCAGAAACGTAATCCGTTTGATTGTCATGTAATTACCATACAGGTAATGGCAGTCGCCGACATGTCACCCACCCACCAGGACACCGTCGGCGCCGCTTTGGAAGGCTCTCAAAATATGGTGGGGCGATACGGTGGCCGAACACATGACACGGATGGGCCGAATATTGGGCGGATATGCAAGCCGACTCACACCTGCCAGGTCGGCTGCGCCATATGCACACCAGTTACACATAATAGCGATTATTTTGGGCTCAAATCTATCTTCTTTCACATTCTTCTCCTTTCCAATGGATTATATACTCAATGCGCTCTTGATCTGGGCGTAAATTTGGTTGTTGTTAAATCCCATCAGAACCGGTGCCTCGGAGGGGCATACTGCGGCACAGGCCCCACACCCTTTACACAGGGCCGCATTCACTTCAGCCACAAATTTTTGATCGTCAAAGATGATGGCGCCATAGGGGCAGACATTGATACATCCCAGGCAACCGGAACAGAGTTCGGCACTGATATCCGAGACGATGCCCCCGACTTTGATATTCTCCAAGGCCAGTACTGTTGAAGCTCTTGCGGCTGCAGCCTGGGCCTGGGCGATACTCTCCTCGATAGGTTTCGGGTAGTGTGCCATGCCGCACATAAAAATGCCGTCATTGGCAAAATCGACGGGTCTTAACTTCTGATGGGCTTCCAAAAGCCATCCGTTGGCGTCCA
This sequence comes from Desulfobacterales bacterium, assembly GCA_024641825.1. Classification (GTDB taxonomy): domain Bacteria; phylum Desulfobacterota; class Desulfobacteria; order Desulfobacterales; family UBA11574; genus JAAXQD01. Next base: position 4,781 of record JAHECI010000016.1, read on the forward strand.
AAGGCACCTTAAAAAGCTGTGCCAGCGAATGGTCCCAGTGGGAGACGATGGACGATGCAAGGCAGAGGATATCAGCCCTGACGGCCAATTTGTGGTTTAAAATTCGGTCTGTAAATTCTACGATGACGCGATCTCCGTCAGGTCTGACCTCAGGTTTTTGATCCGGCGAATAGGTAAAAAAGAGTACCCCGGCAGCTCTTGCCTCTCTATAGAGATCTTCCCTTTTTCCATAGGTTCGCATATCTCTGAAAAGAATCGACACATTTACATCCGGATTCTTCTGTTTAAAATCGAGGGCGCTTTTAACGGAATGGGTACAACAAACCTTTGAACAATACGGACGTTCTTCATCTCTGGATCCGACACATTGGATAAAAACGACATTTTTAGCCTGTTCGATTCTGGGATCGTTCTTCTTAAAAAGATCATCGAGTCCCAGATGGGTCATCACTGCCGAGTGTTTTCCGTAAAGGTATTCATCGGGTTTATATTCTTTGGCGCCGGTGGCAATGACGGTTACCCCATGCTCGACGGTTTTTGCGGATTCCCCATTGCGCAATTCGGTCTTGAAATTTCCCACAAACCCCTCGACATTGGATATGCTCGTTCGGGTATGCACGGAGATCAGGTCTTGGGATTCCACTGCCGTTACAAGTTCTGCAACAAAAGCGCCAATATCTTCATTCTTATGGGTTTTCCCCAACAATAACGCATTGCCGCCTAAGGTGTCGGACCGTTCAACGAGGTCCACCGGATATCCCTGATGTGCCAGAGAGACGGCCGCCGTCATACCGGCAATCCCCCCGCCAATCACCAGCGCCGAATGGGTTATGGCAAGATCGGTTTGCTTCAACGGCGTCAGAAGATTGGTTTTTGCCACGGCCATTCGCACAAGATCTTTGGCCTTTTGGGTGGCGGCATCCGGATCGTTTGCATGTACCCAGGAATCATGATTTCTGATGTTGGCCATCTCAAAGAGATATTTGTTCAAAGAGGCATTGACGAGTGTTTCCTGGAACAGCGGTTCGTGGGTCTTGGGGGTACAGGCCGCCACCACCACACGGTTGAGGCCCTGTTGTTTGATGATATCCGTCATTTTTTCCTGGGTATCCTGGCTGCAGGAGAACAGGTTTTCTTCCACATACGCCACATTCGGAAGGGTTCTGGCGTATTCCGCCACCTCCGGGACCTTTACCACCCCACCGATGTTGATACCACAGTTGCAGACAAAAACCCCGATCTTGGGGGATTCCTCCCCAACATCTCTCTCCGGAGGCAGCTCGAGTATCTTTGTCCGGGTATTGCGTGCCGAGGACAGATGCTCTGTTGCTGCGCAGGCCGAAGCACTGGCTTCCATAACCGACTGGGGTATATCCTTGGGCCCGGAAAAGGCCCCACAGGCATAGATCCCCGGCACAGAGGTGGCCACCGGATGAAAACTGTCGGTCTGTGTAAACCGGTAGTCATCAAGTTCGATACCGATACGACGGGAAAGATCGGCAACATCCTGATTGATTTGAAGACCCACGGACAGGACAAACATATCGAAATTTTCCGCTGTGACCGTCCCGTCTTCCTGGATGTAGCGAACCGATAAATCATCGGTTCCGGGCACCGGATCTATGGAGTGAATCCTGGACCGGACAAATCTGATGCCTTCCTTTTTAGCGTTTTCATAATATTTGTCAAAGTCTTTGCCGTGGGTACGCATATCCATATAAAATACCGCACAGTCGAGGGGGTCGTGGCTGTGCTCTTTGGCAATGACGGTTTGCTTAATTGCGTACATACAGCATACCGAAGAACAATACGCGTTGTCGCACCGGTTGAGATCTCTGGAACCGACACACTGCAGCCAGCCGATCTTTTTGGGTTCCTTCTTATCCGAAGGCCGAACCAGATGCCCCATAAACGGGCCGGTGGCAGACAGAATTCTTTCAAATTCTAACGCCGTCACCACATTGGGGAGCTTGGCGTAGCCGTAGCTATCAAATCGGCTGGGATCAAAGGCTTCAAACCCCGGCGCAAGGATGATGGACCCCACATCGAGCTCAATAATTTCATCTTGCTGGCTGTGATCGATGGCTTCCACCGGACAGAACTCGCTGCAAATTTTGCAGCCGCCGGTTTTAAAATGTACACACACCGAGCGGTCAATGGCCGGTGTATTGGGGACCGCCTGGGCATACGGCACATAGATGGGTTTTCGGGGCGCCAATCCGGCATCGTATTCTGATGGGATCTGCTCAACGGTATGTGTTGTTATATTTTGTTTAATTTTATCCAGATTGATATGTCCGGTTGGGCATACAGAAGCACACGCACCACAGGCCATGCAGACCTCTGTTTGTATGTTAAAGGGCGTATCAACTTTCATTTCCACACCCCTCCCGGTCAAACCGATGGCGCTGTTGCCCATTTTATCACAGATACGGGTACAGAGACCGCAAAGAATGCAGGTATCGTCTTTAATCTTAAACCGTGTTTCTTTAAGGTCGTATTTGGCAGCAAGCTCCTTGATGATGGGGACATCCGGACAGCGGGCAAGTAGTAATTCCACATTCAACTTTCTTCCCTCGTGTACCGTTTTCGTGTCTGTTTTGACCTCCATGCCTTCCCAGATAGGATAGTTGCAGGCGGTTACAAAACGTGTGCGGCGTCCGTCAAAAAGTTCCACGGTGCACAAACGGCACATTCCGGCGGGTTCTAGCGCTTTATGGTGACACAGCGTTGGAATTTCAACCCCGTATTTTTCAGCAACTTGAAGAATATACTGCCCTTCCTCTCCTTGGACTTTTCTTCCGTTAAGCTTAAAGGTAATCATGGATTTCGCCCCGTTATATCCTTAGATTATTTAACGACAATGGCCTCGAACTTACAGGCATCATAACATATGCCGCACTTGATACACTTCTCCTGATCCAATTGATGAGGTTCTTTTTTCTCCCCGGCGATGGCTTCCTCCGGGCATCGTTTGGCACAAAGGGTACAACCGTTGCATGCCTCCTCGTCAATTTCATAGTGAAACAAAGGTTTACAGACGCCCGATGGGCACTTCTTGTGCTTAATGTGGGCTTCATATTCATCTCGAAAATAAAGTATCGTCGTCAGCACAGGATTCGGAGCCGATGTCCCCAGCCCGCAAAGGGAAAATTTCTGGATCATCATTCCCAGTTCTTCCAGAAGTTCGATATCGCCGTCTTTGCCGTTTCCGTTGCAGATATCGGTCAAAATATCGAGCATAGCCCATATCCCTTCTCGGCATGGATTACATTGACCGCAGGACTCCTCCTTGAGAAAATCCAGGAAATACCGGGCCACATCCACCATACAGGTGTCCTGGTCCATGACGATCATACCACCGGAGCCCATCATGGAACCCACTTTTGTTAACTCGTCAAAGTCGACATTCAAGTTTAAAAACTGTTCCGGAATACATCCCCCTGACGGCCCTCCGGTTTGAACCGCTTTAAATTTTTTCTTTCTGGGAACGCCGCCACCGATGTCAAAAACAATGTCTTTCAACGAAATTCCCATGGGCACTTCCACCAGGCCGGTGTTCTTTATTTTTCCGACAAGACTGAAAACTTTTGTGCCCTTGCTGTGGGTTGTCCCCATCTTGGCGTAATTGTTGGCCCCTTTTAAAAGAATAACCGGAACATTGGCATAGGTCTCTACATTATTTAGATTTGAAGGATTTTGCCTGAAACCTTTTTCCACGGTATGGACATACTTGGCCCTGGGCCTGCCCACCTGCCCTTCCAGAGACGCCATCAATGCCGTCGACTCGCCGCAAACAAAAGCACCGGCTCCGGTTGAAATTTTAATGTTGAAATTAAAATCAGATCCGGCGATGTTATCCCCGATCAATCCGTATTTCTCAGCGGCTTTGATGGCCGATACCAGCCGTTTGACCGCCAGGGGATATTCGTTGCGAACATAGATAAAGCCGTGGTTGGATCCAATGGCCAGTGCCGCAATCAACATCCCCTCCAAAACGCTGTGAGGGTCCCCTTCCAGTATGCTGCGGTCCATGTAAGCGCCGGGATCGCCTTCATCGGCATTACAGATTATATATCTATCGCCGCCATGTCTGGCACAGGTTTCCCATTTGATCCCGGCCGGAAATCCACCGCCGCCGCGGCCCCTGAGTCCCGACGCCTTAACCTGCTGAATAATTTCTTTGGGCTCCATATCATGAAGTGCCTTAAGGAAAGCAAAATATCCATCCTTGGCGATGAATTCTTCAACACTGTCCGGATCGATATATCCGCAATTTCGCAGGGCAATTTTAACCTGTTTCTGATAAAAGGGGATCTCTTCAAGAAAAGGAATCTCTTCAAGCGGTGTTACCCCTGCCAAGGGGTTTTCGATATCATCTTCCAGAAACGATCGCGGATCGCGCATTTGTCCCAGAATCCACTTTTTGTTAAATTTGTTTTCGTTATAATCCTGAATGGTCTCCAGAATCTTGTCCTCGGTAATATTTTTATACATCACCCGTGGTTTACCGGGCCCTAATATTTCAACCAGGGGTTCAACTTCACAAAAACCAATACAGCCGGTTTGGCTGATATCGATACCGTTTCCATTGGGAAACTCCTGAATCGCCCTATCAAATGATGCCTTGGCCCCGGCTGCGATACCGCAAGAAGCCATTCCGATGTTTACCTTGACGGCTTCCGGATAATAGAGCCGCTTGCTGTATTCCTCACGGATTTGCTCTAAATCTTTGACTGACTGGATTTTCATGGCGCTGGCCTCTTAAATTTTATTCATACTGATCTAAAATTTTGTTCACCTGGTCGTAAGAAATGTGACCATGCGTGTCTTCATTGATTTTGATCACCGGTCCAAGACTGCAACAACCGATACACCGCACTGTTTCTAAGGTAAAGCGCTGGTCTTCGGTCGTTTCCCCGTCACAGAGATTCAAGGTCCCCTCAATTCTTTCGCGAACTCTTTCCCCGCCTCTAACATGGCAGGCCGTGCCCAGACAGATAGATATGATGTTTCTGCCTCTGGGCTCAAGGCTGAACGTGCTGTAAAATGTCGCCATACCGTAAATCTGGCTGTATGGCACATTGAGTTTGGTGGAAAGGTAGGCAAGGGCGGGGCGGGGCAAAAAATTATACTGTCTTTGAATCGCCTGAAGAATCATAATCAGATTTTCTTTATCGTTATTAAATTCATTGGCGATGATATTATCAAGTTCCATATAATCGACTTCTATGGATGGAACACTTTCAAACTGAACGCTGTTAATCAGAGCTGCCTGACTCATATGCTCACCCTCCCTAATGAAACAAGATGAATTGGCATGAATTATACTAAGCTTTAACCTGATTTTTGGGCATCGGTATGTTTACAACCGGACAGTTTTCAACGCAGTTCCCACAACCCGTACAGAGGTCCATATTGATACTACGCGCCCGTTTTTTTACCTTTACTTTGAAGTTTCCGGCGGATCCCTCCACAGATTCCAGATCCGCGAATGTAATGATTTCAATATTCAGGTGCCGGCCGACCTCGACCAGTTTGGGTGAGATAATTCACATGGCGCAATCATTGGTGGGGAAAGTTTTGTCCAGCTGAGCCATAACTCCGCCAATGGAAGGTGATTTTTCGACGAGATAGACATAATATCCCGAGTTGGCAAGATCCAGAGCGGATTGCATTCCGGCAATCCCTCCACCTAAAACCAGAACTGATCCGATTACATCTTTGGGCATCGTTCTATCCTCCTTGTAAAAAGAGCAATTTTAGGGCGATATGTTGAAAAGTAACGATTCCGTTACGTTAGATTGAACCAAACAGTTTAACTATACAGTAATATGAGGTTTGTCAATAAAATTCTAAGGTTTGTTGGGACATGCCAATGGAGTTTTTTTTAAAAAGATATGCTCTTTTTAAACAGAAGTACAAGGGGAAAGCAGGTTGCCATAATTGATTGGGGGGAAGCAATACGAGGTCGTCGTGGGGAGCAAATTTGAGTTAATAAGAATCTCCCAACCCAAAGGAGGTTGGGAGATTCCTTTAGACTTAAGCGGCAAGACGGAAAGCTTTTTCAGTTGCGTTCCGAATTTCGTCGGGGGTAAACGGTTTGGCAAGGTAATCGACAGCGCCCAGCCTCGAGGCTTCCACTGCCGTCTCGATACTGGCATAACCGGTAATGATAATGACCATGGTCTCCGGTCTCCGGTCACGAATCGCTTTTAGAAGTTCCAGATCTTTTACATCGGGCATTTTCAGGTCCAACAAAACCAGAGTATAAGCGGTTTCTTCTATTTTCTCAAGTGCCTCGGTTTTGGTGACCGCCTGATCCACACCAAAACCTTTTTTGGAGAGTATTTTCCGGATATTATTGTTAACAGCGACTTCGTCATCCACCACCAGAATTCCAGCCGGAACCCTTTCTCTCGAAATCTCTATGACGTCTGCCGGACGTTCGGGGGCTTTTTTCATCATCCGTGCAACGTTCTGCTTGAGTTCTTCATAGGGCATAAAAGCAACCCCTTCGTGATGCATGTTCAAAACATATTCAGGACCGGTTATTGAAACCGTTTCTTCGTAGTTAAACGGAGAATCAATGCCGATCAGTTTTTCACTGTCAAACCCTTTCCCTTTGGCAGCCTTTCTCTTTTTAGCCTTTAGCTGGGGACATTCTCCGGTCTTGTTCCCACCTTTACACGTCGCCCCGAGCTTTTTGAAAATATCACAGACCATCTTCCCCAATGCACAGTAATTTTCAAGGGTTTCCGGTGCTGCTTCCACCACCGGCATATCCGAAGGACCCAGTCTGTCCACAAAGTCTTCACCGGTATATTTTGCCACATCTTCTCTGTCAAAGGGGATATCCACATCAATGATCTCTCTTTCCTTCTCCGTTGTCACCGCTTCGGTTAAATCTCCGGACAGGGCCAGTTCAACCGTAGATCTCAACTCATCGGGAGTGAAGGGTTTGGAAAGATAGTCCAGCGCCCCGAGCCGAATGGCTTTAACCGCCGTATCTGTGGAGGCATAGGCGGTCATCATTATCGCTTTGGTCAGGGGCCATTCCTTTTTAACCAGTTTCAGAAACTCAAGACCATTCATCTCGGGCATAACGATATCCGAAATAAGAAGCGAAAACGAATCCTTGGCCATTTTTTCCAGGGCCTCTTTGGCGCTGGTTGCCCGAATGACCTCGTAATCGTTTTTGGAAAGGATTTTTTCCACATTTTGGCAGATCTGTTTTTCATCATCGACCACCATAATTTTTGCTGCTGTTCCCATTTTTTCCTCCTTAAAATGAACTTCATCTGTTATTTTTTATGTAAATTTATGTTTCATGGTATAATGCATCTTACCCGGCATCTATGCATGTTGCGTGCCAGAAGAAGACATGAACGTCAACTATCTGTTTTTATTCAATTTAAATCAAAGGAAAACTTGGGTCGAAACGGATGTGTATAAAAAAAATATACGCATCTTCGTTGGACATGAGAACAGGTTTTGGGGGGAAGTGAATTTGAAATTTATGTTGAGCGTCAAAAGAGTAAACGAGACAATCTATTGATAATATTTATATAAATTATTTTTGCAAAGAAACTTCAAGGGGTGGAAGGAGGCCCTTTCAGGATGCTGAAATGAAAATATATGGATTGTATAAAAAAAATATACACCGTATAAATATTGACAGTTTCGTAAAAAGTCTTTTGTGAGCGACATCGAACAATTTTGGAGAAAGATTCATGACGCGTCTGGTGTTAAAAATTGCAAACTGTTTGAGGGTGTTCGCCCGAGTTCTTGCAATTTAGCCAGGCGAGTCATAAATCCCAAAATTGCTTGGGGAGCGAGCAAAATCAGACTTTTTACGAGTTCATCAAATATTCGATGGTTCACGAATCTGACCGGGGGTGTCGAGGAATTTTTATATGATGTTTTTTGATTAACGATTGAAAGTTGGTTCTTTGCAGCCCAACTTTTTCTGCTGCACGGGTGACGTTCCAATTGTTTTTCATCAACGCATTCATGACAAAATTCTTTTCAACTTTGGCAACCGCTCGCTGCCGGATCTCTTTTTTGATTCTTTTAAGTTCATCGTTGGTTGAAGGAATATGGTCGATGAGCTGTTCGATATCCGCGACGTCCCCGACTAGCGGAAGGTCTTTGAGCGTAATTTGATCCCCCTCGCACAGTATGACGGCCCTTTCGATGATATTTCTCAATTGTCTGACGTTCCCCGGCCAATCATATTCCGTTAATCGCGTGACAGCCGCATCCTCGAATCCGGAAATCCTTTTGCCAAAGCTTTGGTTGAACTGTTTTAAGAAATGGTAGGATATGGGCAAAATATCCGTTTTCCGCTCCCTGAGCGGGGGAACCATAATCGGATATACAAAAATTCGATAATAAAAGTCTTCTCTGAAGGAACCTTGGGCCACCATGTCTTTGAGGTCCTTATTGGTGGCAAAAATCAAACGAACATCCACTTTTTGATTCACCGTGCTTCCCAAGGGTAAAAATTCGCGGTTTTCTAAAAACCGAAGCAGTTTGCTTTGAACGTTGATACTGATGTTGCTGATTTCATCCAGGAATACGGTCCCGCCATCCGCCAGCTTGAATATGCCTTCTTTGGAGTTATGCGCCCCGGTAAAAGCGCCCTTGGCGTGACCAAACAACTCGCTTTCCAGAAGGTTATCCGACAAGGTTCCACAATCTACCGCAAAAAACACCTTGTCTTTTCTGGAACTGTTGGCATGGACCGCCCTTGAAATCAATTCTTTTCCAGTTCCGCTTTCTCCGTAGACAAGGACCGTCGAATCGGTGGGAGCAACCTTTTGTACCATGGAAACAACCTTTTTTATTTTAGGGCTGTCTCCGATGAGCTGATGGGAAAATGATTTGAGCTGGACTTTTTTCTGCATAAGCCGACGGTTTTGAAGCAACGTCTCTCTTTCCACAAGAGACTGACGAACAACGGAACGCAATTCGTGGGGCGTAAACGGTTTTGGGAGATAGTCAAATGCCCCCATCTTCATCACTTCCACAGCCGAAGAGACACTGGCAAAGCCGGTAATTACAATGACCATGGTTTCCGGATGGGTCTCTTTTAGACGCCGCAAGACCTCCATTCCCCCCAGTTTGCTCATTTTCAGATCGGTGATCACCACATCAAACGGTTCCGCTTCCAACATCTTCAGTGCATCATAACCATTAAGGGCGTACTTGACCGCATAGTCCATCTTGGTCAGTATTTTTACGCAATTCCTACAGATGGCCGGTTCATCATCGACGATGAGGATGCGGGGATCATGGATTGCCATCTTGTTTTCCTTGGTTTTGGGGAAGTCTTATGGTAATGGTTGATCCTTGGTTCTTTTCACTTTTGACATCTATCGTCCCGCCGTGTTGACCGATGATGCCATGGGTAATGGCCAATCCAAGCCCGGTTCCGCTGTCCTTGGTGGTAAAAAAAGGTTCAAAGATTTTATCTGCATTCTCTCCGGGAATCCCCTTGCCGGTGTCGCTGATGGCAATTTCAACAACTTTATCCTGTGGAACAAATTGCGTTGAAACCGTGATGGTCCCTCCAGAATCCGTTGCGTCTATGGCGTTGAGAATGAGATTGATCACCGCCTGTTGTATCTGATCTTTATCCATCAGCACCGTGGGCATGTCATCGGAAAGGTTCGGTACCAGGGTTAAATCATTGAATGTCGCCTGTTTTCGAGTCAATTTGATACATTCATCAACAATTTTGTTGATAGGGTGCTGCTTTTTGGCGGGTTTTGTCTGGCGAGCAAAATCGAGAAGACTGGTAACGATCTTGCGACAGCGGAGGGTTTCGTTGGCGATGATTTCCAACTCCTCTTGAATGGGGTCGTCCGGGGCGATATCCTCCTGGATCAACATGGTGCTGGTTAGAATTGTGGTCAAAGGGTTATTGATTTCATGGGCCACACCGGCGGACAACCGGCCGATGGAGGCCAGTTTGTCCTGTTTCATCATGGCCTGCCGTGCATTGATATCGGCCGTAATATCCCGGGACAGCTCAATGGCGCCGATCACTTGGCCGTTTTCAAACAGAGGATAAGCAGAGATGGAATAATAGATATTGTTATTGTCCTTGTCCTTGTGGACATGGGTTTCCTTGGAAGATTTATGGGTCTTGAGGGTTTGCACAAGGGGGCATTGATGATTCTCACCGGAACAGGGTGTGTTTTGCCGGTGGGTAATTTCATAGCAATACCGGCCGATGGCCTCCTCCTTCTCCAGCCCCAATTTCTTCAGCAGAGTTTCATTGATATCCAGAACCCGGTGGTCGGCGCCAATGATCAGAATGTCTTCCTGAATAAGCTCATTGATGAGAATATCATTCATGGCCCTGTTTCGGTGGTATTCCCTTATTTTTCTTCTCATGGCAATTTTTTCAAAGGCTCTTATCAGGGCCAATTCCAAGGCATCATCGCTGATGGGCTTTGTGATAAAATCGGTGGCTTCAAACTTTAAACTTTTTATGGCCAGATCCAAATCCCCATGGCCGGTAAGCATGATGACCTCTGTTTCCGGATTTTCGTGTTTAATTTTTCGAAGAAGCTCGATACCGTCAATGCCGGGCATTTTAATATCGGTGATGACCACCGGGATGTCGGCATTTTTGAAAATGTTCAGGGCATCCGCCCCATTTTCGGCGGTAAGAACTTTATAGCCGATATCAGACAAGGAAATATTCAGAACCTCACGGATATCCGGTTCATCATCCACCAGTAAAATTGTTTTTTCCATCATTTTACATCCTCTACAGGAAACGTTATACTAAAACAGGTTTCTCCTTTGTCATTGGTCTCTGCTTTTATGTCTCCGCCACAGTCTTTAATGATACCATAGCTGATGGAAAGGCCGAGGCCGGTCCCTTTCCCGACTTCTTTTGTGGTGAAGAACGGCTCAAATATCTTGTCTGATTTATCGTCAGGAAGCCCTGCCCCTGTATCGGTAATTTCGACAACCACCGTTTTTCCCGCGAGTTTGGTTTTGAGGGTGATCTTTTTGGTGTCCAAAGGCGGCTCGGAAGACGCCCATTTTTCCTCAATGGCGTCCCTGGCATTTAAAATAAGGTTGATAAAAACCTGTTCCAACCGGCTGGGATCTGCCATGACCCTCGGGAGTGTTGTATCAATATCCCAGACCACCTCGATTCCCCTGGCTTTGAGTTGCTGGCTGAAAATTTCAAACGCCCTTCCCAGCACTTCATTGACCTGAACCTTACCCAGAACCACATCTGATTTTCGGGCGAATTGTCTCATGTGATTGATAATTTTGGCCGAACGGTCAACATTGTGGTCGATCATCTCAAGCATGTTGTAAAGAAGATTATTGTCGATGGGACTGCCTTGATCTAATTTTTTTATAAAGAAATTACTCGCGGTTTTAATGACCGAGAGCGGTTGATTCAATTCGTGGGCAATGCCGGTGGCCATTTCTCCCAGGGTTGCCATTTTGCCGGCATGAATGAGTTGATGTTCGGCGTCAAGCCGTTTGGTAATGTCGCTGGTGGTAACAAGCAGCACTTTTTGTCCCAAATACTCCGACGGTGAAATCCGAATGGCCACAAAAATTGTCTTGCCGTCTTTATTGACATGTTTCGCTTGATTTACATAAGCAGATGTCATTATTTTAAACGCATAATGGTCTCTTTCCTCATCGAGGAATAAATCCAGAAAGGATTTTTTTGTCATCTCATCCTTTTCGTATCCGTAAACATGGGTGACACTTTTATTGCAGTCGAGTATTTCAAGGGTATTCACGTCCAGTACAAAGACGGCGTTGGGGATATTGTTGAAAATGGCGTAATATTTTTTCTCTGATTTCTCTAGCCGCTCTTCAAGTTGCTTCATTCGGGTGATGTCAAGGCAAACTTCCATGACAGCGACGATTTCGCCCTTTGCGTCCAAAATTGGCGACGTTCTGGCAAGCCAAAAGGTTCTCGTCCCGTCTTTACTCAAGCCGGTTTCTTCACCGTAATGTGGCAGGCCGTCTTTGAATGTTTTTTCAACCGGACAGATCTTGCATTTTTCATCGCGCTGTTTATAAACACAATAGCAAAAATCATTGGGCTTGGGATTGAACGTCTCTGCAAACTCTTTATTGTAACCGATCAGCTTATAGTCTTTGTCCTGAATCGTAATCAGACAGGGTACCAGCTCGAACAGGTTCTGGTATTCATCCCTCTGTTTTTTCAGCGCAGCCTGCTTTTCGGCAATTCGTGTGCCCATCTTGTTTATGGCCGTAAACAGTTGGCCCATTTCATCCTTCTGATCGATGCCGATATTGTTTGAATACTCCCCTTTGGCAATAAGATCGGCGGTGCTGATCAGCTTCTTAATGGGCTGATTAACAAATTTTAACACAAAGATGAAAATAATTGCGGAGGTGAACAGAAAGGCAAAAACAGCCAGAACAATGATACCGTTTTCGAGAAAAGATATTTCTTCATCTGTTTCTTTTAGGGAAACAACGACATCGAGGGCGCCCAGTATTTTCTTCCCCTCGGGGTGCACATGGCAGGAATCCGACGAACAGCCGGTATTGTTGCGGATCGGAGTGATAATTCCCAGGAGGCGGTGGCCTTGTGAAGAATGAAATATTCGTGTTTTCTGCCCCAGGCTGAGCTCAGACAGCGGGGGATCCGACCGGTGGCAGACATCACAGGCCTCTGCTTTTATGTTGGTGGTCACCTCGAGTTCCGAAGAACGGTTTGAAAATTTTATCTGTCCTTTTTTATTGTAGATACGAACGGTATCGATCTCTTTCTGTTTGCTAATGTTGTTGATGATATGGTTAATATCATCCCGGGAGTTGATCATCATCGCATAATGGGCGCCGAGGATAATGGTATTGCCCAATCGGTCGGTTCCCTCCATAATATCTTTCATGACCTTTTTCGTCTGATATTTAATATTGAAGTAGGCCCATGTAGATATGCTAAGGAGTAAGGTCAGACCCACGGAAAGGATGAGTTTTGAGACCAGGTTAATACGAAGATGTTTGAACAATTTGAACATGGTTTAGCGTTTGTTAACCCCTTTTCTGTTTCGGTCGATGGGAGTTATACGTTTAACTGCAAGCGCAACTTCCGCCCATTTGAAATTTTACAGGGTTCACAGGGTCAAGATATTTATTATCATTACAATATGATTTTTTCAACAGCTGGTCATGACTTTCATATTAAATGGTCTTTTTAAAGGATCCCTTGGCATTAAACCGGTTGTTTTTTCTTTAATTTTGGGAAAATTTTTGATAGGTTTTATTATTTTAAAATCAGAATCGCGCTTAAACATTAATTTAGGGGGATAGCCATGGGACCAGGAGACTCCGACATCGGAGGCAAATTTAATACAGCGTCGGGAAACGACCCGTATGACGAAGAATATTCACCCTTGAAAACGAAAAAAACGGGAAAGTTCGGATCCAATCTATTTAAAAAACTCGATGAAATCCCGCTGTCCAGATTCGGAATCGGATTTTTGATTCTGGCCATACTTTTGATCCTGCTGTTTACCAGAAGCCGAAGTTCCACCGTAGAAAACAGACTCCTGGCCTTAGAGAACCGGATGACGAAGTTTGAAGAAAGCATCGCCAAGTTTGAAGCCATCGATGACAGAGTTGCCCAGATCTGGGAGCAGGCCCAAACTTTTGAACAATTCAAAGAGCGTTTCCAACGTTCCGAAGCATCTCTGATATTAAGAATGGATCATATGACCAAAAATATAGACAGCCTGAAAAAACAGATGGACAAATCCAGCACTCGGAAGGCTAAACCTTCAACAACGACAACCGTATCCAAAAAAACCGATAAAAAACGATTTCACACCGTTAAACCCGGAGAAACATTGTATAAAATCGGTCGCAAGTATGGATTGACGGTGGAAAAAATGCGCCGCCTCAACAAAATGGCCGACGGCGCCGTCATTCATCCCGGGCAAAAACTTTTGGTGAGCCCTTAAAAAACGAATCGATGCTTCGAGATCTTTAAAAGAGGAATCGGCGTCCCATTTCACGGGGCAGGCGCAGGAATTGGGCAAAAAGATACGTTTTGCAAGGGTCTCGCTTCACGGGAAATAGGGTCTGTATACATCGGGGAAACCATTTTGAGTTTAAACGGCGGATAAAATAAAGGCAGGGTCTTTGACGCTGCCTTTAAACTTTAATGATTTGCAGTGGATCCTTTATTAATCCAACCATATACAGCAGGGCATCAAGGAAATTTTCATGCCGCGTGTCTAGTCACCGAACACTTTGTTTTTGTCAGAAATTTTATATCCCAATGCCAAAATAATCTTTCGCTGTGTTTCCATTCGGCAAGGCATTCCATTTTCAATCCGTGTAATGGTAATGGGGGATATGTTGGCCTTTCTGGCAAGTTCGGCCTTGCTCATCATAAGAGATTCTCTAATTTTTTTTAAGGTGTTTTTGCTCATTTGGCTGAATTTCACAGGAACATTCTTCATTAGAGTTATTATTAACAATATCATAAGCTTGTAATTTATTAATGTCAAGCAAATTATATATAATTTATATATAATTCTGTCGAATTAGCATATATTGTATTTTATTAAAATAAGTTACCATATATTGTGCACCAGCAGGTCAATATGTCTTATAAATTCCGATTGTTCCTATTAAATTTCTCCTTTGGGACCGCTGTTTATCCGGGATATCCCCATCCGAATTATTAAACTTTAGGGCCTGATCGGCCCATCATCGAGATGAATGTTCTTCATGAAAATTCGGTGGGACC
>JAHECI010000016.1:19662-22233 GCA_024641825.1 Desulfobacterales bacterium
GAGTCGTCGAGATCGGCGATGGTGCGGGCAATTTTCAGGATTCGGTTGTAGGCTCTTGCCGAAAGGCCGAGCTTGTCGATGGCAGTTTCAAGAAGTTCCGCAGAGGCATTGTCAATTTTGCAGTGTTTTTTAATATGCCGGTTGATCATCTGGGCGTTGCAGTAGATTTTCGTTCTTTTAAATCGTTGGAACTGGCGCTCCCGTGCAGCGGTAACACGCATCTTGATATCTTCCGATGATTCCGCATCGGACTCTCCGATCAGGTCTTTATAGGCGACCGCCGGAACTTCAACGTGAATGTCGATCCGGTCCATCAAAGGACCGGATATCTTGGATCGGTATCGGTAAATCTGCGGATACGTGCACCGGCACTCATGCTTGGGATCGGAAAAGTATCCGCAGGGGCAGGGATTCATTGCGGCCACCAGCATAAAACCCGAAGGATACGTGATGCTCAAAGCAGCCCGGGAAATGGTGACCATAAGATCCTCCAAAGGCTGTCGGAGAACTTCGAGCACATGCTTCTTAAATTCAGAAAGTTCATCTAAAAACAGAACGCCGTTATGTGCCAGACTGACTTCGCCGGGTCTTGGAATATGGCCGCCGCCGATTAAACCGGCATCCGATATGGTGTGATGGGGGGACCTAAAAGGCCTTTTGGTAATCAACGCCTCGTCTTTTGGAAGCATTCCGATGACACTGAATATTTTAGTGGTCTCGATGGCTTCTTCGAATGTCATCGGCGGAAGGATGGTGGGGAGACGTTTGGCCAGCATGGTCTTTCCTGAGCCGGGGGGACCGACCATGATGAGGTTATGCCCCCCTGCAGCCGCCACTTCTAAAGATCGTTTTGCGTGCTCTTGGCCCTGGACTTCGGAAAAATCGACATCAAAGTTTGTTTTATGTTTAAATATGGATGAAAGATCTGTTTTTTCAGGTTTTATTTGAGAGAATCCGCGGAAAAAGCTGACAATTTGCGACAGTGTTTTAACCGGCAGAACAATGATATCGTCCACAACCGACGCTTCGCGACGGTTGTCATAGGGGACGATGATTCCGGTATAACGGGCACTTTTGGCGGCCAACGCCATGGGAAGAGAACCTTTCACAGGCTTAATACGACCGTCCAGAGAGAGTTCACCCAGGACAAGGTAATTGGAGATGATCTCCTGGGGTATGATCCGGGTTGCGGTGAGTATCCCCAACGCGATGGGCAGATCGAAACCGGTTCCTTCCTTTTTAATATGCGCCGGAGCGAGATTCACCGTGATTCTGTCATCGGGGAAGGTATAGCCCGAATTGTTAATCGCAGACTTGACCCGTTCTTTGCTTTCTTTTACAGAAGCCTCCGGGAGCCCCACCGTCGTAAATGTGGGGAGTCCGGATGTAATATCAACTTCAACTTCCACCAGAAACGCATCAATTCCAATAACAGCGCTACTTAAAACCTTTGCCAGCACGATTCCCCCTTTTTTAAATTCCAGAAATTCTAGTGGCACGCGTAAAAGAGATGTTTTTCAAAATTGTGAAGTTTTAGTCATATTAAAATTATTCTTGTAATAAAAGAATAATCCATATTAGGGTTAACTTAAAAAGTTTACCTTGATTTTCGTTATTTAGTATTTATTTTACAAACTCTTAGCAAAATATTCGTATCGATACAAATAAATCTTTAAATATAAAAAGTCTATATTCCATGTATTTTAAACAAAGAACGATTTCAGCGCCGGTGAGCTGCTCGGGTGTGGGTGTCCATTCGGGGAAAAAAGTGAACGTGACCATTAAGCCGGCACCGTCCAATCACGGTATTAAATTCATCCGAACAGACCTTCTGGACTGTCCGGAAATATCCGCACATTTTAATATGGTTGTGGATACGAGCCTGGCAACGGTTATCGGGTATGAGGGCTTTATTGTTTCAACAATAGAGCACCTTATGGCCAGTTTTGCCGGCCTTTCCATCGACAACGCCTTGGTGGAGATCGATGCCTATGAAATGCCCATAATGGACGGAAGCGCCGGTCCTTTTACGTCGTTGATAAAATCAACGGGGGTCGAGGATCAAGACGCGCCCAAATGTTTTTTTGTGGTCAAAGCGCCCATCGAAATTAAACAAGACGGAAAAATGGTCGGGATATATCCACATCCGGGTTATAAGATAACCTGTACCATCGAATATGATCACCCCTTGATACAAAAGCAGTCCTATTCTGCAGACCTGTCGGATCATGTTTTCGAGCATGAAATAAGTCGCGCCAGAACATTTGGTTTTGTGCATGAATACGAATATCTAAAACGTTACGGTCTGGCCCGTGGCGTTTCTCTGGAGAATGTCATCGCCATTGATACCGAGGATGTGCTCAATGATGAGGGGTTGCGGTATAAGGATGAGTTTGTGAGACATAAAATTCTCGATTGTATCGGCGATTTTTCACTTCTGGGAATGCCTATTTTAGGTCATGTGGTCGCCAGCAAATCCGGTCATGCCTTCAACCATGCTTTTCTTAAAAATTTCTTTGCCCAAAAGGAATCATGGGAAACCCTTATAATCAACGATCCAACCGAATTGCC
>JAHECI010000224.1 GCA_024641825.1 Desulfobacterales bacterium
CAAGATTCGGGAATGCAGACGTTTCTGAAGAGGCGGCATAGGACCCCTTTTTCTTGCCGATGACAATGGGCGTTCTTCCGAGTTTATCCCGGGCAGCATAAATACCATCTTCCGTAAGCAAGAGGAGAGAACACGAACCTTTAATGGCTTTCTGGGCATTTTCGATGCCGGTCTCGAAGGAATCTTCCTCACAGATGAGGGTCGCCACAATCTCGGACGGGCTTAAATCCCCACCACTGGTTTCATAAAAATGAATTTTTTTTCGAAATGCTTTTTTAGCAAGTTCCTCAATATTGTTTATTTTCCCAACGGTAACGATACCGAACCTACCCAAATGAGATCCAAAGATCAACGGTTGCGCATCGTAATCACTGATAACGCCGATACCTTTATTGCCATGCAAATTGGGAAGATCTGCTTCGAACTTGGATCTGAAGTAATTGTTTTCAATATTATGAATGGAACGTGCGAATCCGTTGGAATGCTTGGTGGCCAATCCCCCCCGTTTCGTACCGAGATGAGAATGATAATCGGTTCCATAAAACAGATCCTTGACACAGTCCTCTTTAGAAATATTCCCAAAAAAACCTCCCATACGTGACCCCTCCTTAAATGGAATATTACCGATTTTTTATCGGGCAAGTGAGTAAAAAATTTCGTGCTCTTCTATACGGTCAGCACCATAACATGGACAGGAATCGACCCGCAAGCAGAAGGTTATGAATCGCGTAGAAAAGGTGTTTAGAAATTTATTGCCCGGTAATCGGGATGACGCCCACATCTCTTCGAGAAACTGGATGTCCGTTGCCATGGTCTATAACACCGGTTCTAATCCATAGGGGGTCTTATTCAATTTTCTTGCATAAAAAAAGCTTTCCGGAAATATTTTTCCGGAAAGCCTTGGGTGTTTAGATGGAGGTTTTAACGTTATACATTCAGTATTTTTTTGGCAGCTTCATCATTAATATCGGACACATGTGGAATCCCCGTCTCTTTTTCGGTTTCTCTGTTGCCGGAGAAAAGGTCGGTGCGGGCGATTTTGTCCAGTGAAAATTTTCTGGCGCCGGCCATAAGCTGCTGCAAGCCGGCAGCCAGCTTGTCCGCCAATGTATAGAAGGCAATTGCGCCATAGGGGATATTCTCCATCTCTTTTTTGCCGACCTTTTTCTGGAGGTCGAAATAAGAGGCAAAAATCTCCACGGGCTTGGTGCCGATGTCGGTGACCGTTTTCGGCAGCTTATCCCAGTTGCCAAAAACTTTCTCCCTCCTGTCGGGGTTCAGTGCGCCTTCGATGTTTGCACCCACAAATCCGGGTATCATGATTCCTCTACCCATACAGATCAATTTCGTATATGGCGCGCCGAGTGCCAGTCCCTTGAAAATACTGTCTTCCAGGGCGAATCCGCCTGCAAAAGACATATCGACCACCTTTTGGCCCTTTGCCGCCAGTATACTTGCATATTCATAGGCTTTTGAATGGAGAAAGATGGAGGGGACTCCCCAGCTCTGCATCATGTTCCACGGACTCATCCCGGTGCCGCCGCCGGATCCGTCCATGGTCAGGAGATCGCATCCTGCCTCGGATGCAAATTTTATGGCCATGGCCAGTTCTTCCATGCCGTAAGAGCCGGTCTTTAAGGTAATTCGTTCAAATCCAATGCGACGGAGGTACTTAACACTGCTCATAAAATCTTCCCGGACCTGTTCGACGGTATCGAAATTCGTGCCCCCCAAACGGCTGTGTCGGGCAAAAGACTTGATTGCACCTTCTTTGAAGGCCTGTACCACCTGAGGCTTTGTGGGGTCCGGATCCACAACATAGCCTCTCTCTTTGAGAAAAAGTGCGTAATCCAGGCTGCTCACCTGTATCTCACCGCCAATATCCTTGGCTCCCTGTCCCCATTTGAGTTCGATAATGCATTTGTTTCCATACTTTTCAGCAACGAATTCTGCAACACCATTTCGTGTATCTTCAACATTCAGCTGGACGATGATGGCGCCATACCCATCAAAATACCGAAGATAGGTATCGATTCGTCGTTCCAGTTCCGGAGAGCTTTTGATTTTACCCTTTTTGGTTTTTCCCTTGCTGATCTCTGATTTGAGATCAACCCCGACGACATTTTCGCCGATGACCACCGGAATGCCGGTCAAAGCCCCTCCGATGGCAAAGGAATCCCAGTATCTTTCCGCGATAAAGGTCGATCCCAAAGCCCCGGTCATCAGCGGCATGCGAATCTTGGTCTTCATGGTATTTCCGAATTCGGTTTCAAGGTTTACATTCGGAAAGATACAGTCGTCAGGATCGTTGGTCAGGCCCTTGGCAAGGCCTTGGGAACCATATGCGTATCCTTGGATTCGGAGTGAATTATACGAGACGCCGATATGGGTGGTATTGTTGGCGCCGGCAGTGACCATGCCGAAATCTCTCGGATAGAGGAGTTTTCGGCCCACAAGGCTGGACAGCCAGGTCTCACACCGACCTTTGCAATCCGCCCTGCAGAGGGTACAAAGGCTCGATTCAGCAGCATTGCCTCGATTGGTCGTTCCAAGTACATCATTACTCTTTGAAAATCTCATCATCATTACTCCTTTCTACGGTCGTGTTGTTCACTAAAAAATAAAAAAGGCGTCTTTCCCCGACGGAAAAGACGCCTTTGTCTTCAATATTGGAAAATTCCGCACACCATTGTGCGAAACTTAAAGTTTGCTTAATTAATTCCAGCTATTTTTAGCATCACTTACTAATATGTCAAGAAAAATTTTATTATAAATAAAATTTGATGGGTTCATGTAACTTTGTCTAAATTGATGCCTGAAAAAATGTCCCGATGAATTATGGGGGTTGTCATCGGTTTTGTCAGTCAAATCGAAATGTTATGACATAATATCCAATATGATATGGACGGCCTGTGGCAGAGGGGGGATGGGAATTTAGGCTGGACCCGGGATGGGATTCGATGATCAGTCCTCGTCCGGAGGTTTATGCTATTCAGGGAAAAGGGTGCCGAATACGGTATGATTTTTCTCCACGCGATCAATTCTGGCTGGAACGATGGTATTTACACGATTGTCACCCCCGGTGACACGGACAGGTATATAGTTTGACGTTATCCCCTTTAAAGAACCGGTGGGTTCGTCTCTGTTGCTTTCAATGAGAATTTTAACTTTTTTTCCGAGAAACTTATTGTAAAAGGCCTGTCTCTTTTCATTGCCGAGGGTCCGCATTTTTTCACACCGGGCCTTGATGGTTCTTGAATCCACCTGTTGGGGATACTGACTTGCCGGTGTTCCTTTTCGAACCGAAAACGGGAAAACATGGAGATACGTGACGGGCAGTTCTTCGATGAGTGAATAGGTATTCTCAAAAGCCTTTTCGGTTTCACCCGGGAATCCCATGAGCACATCCACACCGACGGCGGCATGGGGAATCAGCGAATTAATTTTGACCATGAGATCCCTGAAAAACGAGCGCGTGTAGGGCCGGTGCATTCTTTTAAGGACAGCATCATCTCCGCTCTGTAAAGGAATGTGAAAATGGTCACAGAAAACGTCGGTTTCCGCCACAAGGTTTAAAATATCTTCTGTCAGCTCATGGGGTTCTATGGAACTGAGTCGTACGCGATGGATGGGATTCGTTTCATAAATTCGATTTAACAGCCCAGCCAGGTGGTATTTGGGCGAAAGGTCGAGGCCATAGGCGCCGAGGTGCACGCCGGTGAGAACGACTTCATGGTATCCGGCGTCTTTTAGGTGCCGGATGTTTTCCAATACGTTTTCAGGCGCCATGCTGCGGCTGCGCCCCCGTGCAAAGGGAACTATGCAGTATGTGCAGAAGGTGTCACAACCGTCCTGTATCTTTAAAAAGGGACGGGTTCTATCCCCCAAGACCGTTACCGGTACCTGTTTGAAATCGTCTTCGGATGCTATGTTACGCCGGATCAGGGTGGGGCGGCGGTTTTTTTCCATGGGGAACGACCGGACCATCTCGGGAATTTTATGTTTATCCCCATGACCGATGACCGTGTGAACACCGTCTATTTGCAGAATTTCATCCGGCTCTGTCTGGGCGTAACACCCGGTGACCACAATATGTGCCTTTGGATTCGATCGGATGACCTGCCGCACCGCCTGTCTGGACTGCATGGATGCTTTCTGTGTGACCGTGCAGGTGTTGATAATGCACAGGTCTGCCTTATCTTCGGCGGCGGCTGACGTCCAACCCCAATCTTTCAGCTGCTGGGCCACGGCATCGGTCTCGTATTGATTGACTTTGCAGCCCAGAGTGGTGATTCTAAATTTAAAGGTGTTGTTTAAATTCATATGTTTTGTATGGGCGCAATCCAGCCACCGCCGAGCACCTCATCATCCCGATAGAATACCGCACACTGTCCGGGAGTAATCGCCGTCTGGGGTTTATCAAATCGGACCATCGCTGTTTTTCCGTTTGCGGGGAACAGCTTGGATGCTGCTGCTTTGTGACGGTACCGAAGGCGCGTGTAGACGTTAATCGGATGATCCGGTGTTTCCTGGATCCAGTTAATATCTTTTACCCGGCATTCCGAAGCGAGCAAATTTTTTTTAAACCCCACCGTTAGGATGTTTTCCCTGGTGTCCATATTGACCACGTAGTATGGCTCGGAAGCCGGGCAGTTAATTCCCCGCCGCTGGCCGATGGTGAAAAGATGAAGCCCCTTGTGCTCACCCAGGAGGTTGCCGCTGAGATCTTTTATGGGACCGGGTGTCGGTTCAAATTCCTGTTGTTGGGCAAGAAACGCCCCATAATTTTTGTCACTGATAAAGCATACATCCTGGCTTTCTTTCCGTTTTATCGGTCTTAGGCCCTTGTCCCCGGCCAGCTTGACAACCTCGGATTTTGTCATGGTTCCGAGGGGGAAGCGGGCGCCGGCCAGCTGCTGCTGGGTTAAGCGCGCCAGAAAGTAGGACTGGTCCTTTTTCGGGTCAACCCCTTTGAGAAGATGATACGATCCTGCTTTGTCCCGGTTTATTCTGGCATAGTGACCGGTGGCAAGGGTTGATGCACCCAGTTTTCGGGCAAAGTCATAAACAATGCCGAATTTTATCGACGGATTGCATACCATGCATGGATTGGGGGTTTTACCGGCCTGATAGGTCTGAATGAAATAGTCGACCACCTTGTTTTTGAATTCACGGGCGCAATCTATTATTTTAATTTCCATATCGAGCTGATCCGAAATGGTTGAAAGCGCGTGTGACGCCCGAGATTTTGTCTCAGATAAATTCTCCGAATCCGTGTTTGCACGGGGTGTATTCGGCGGGTCATCCGGGGATTGAGGTTCGTGTCCGGTAAGAAAGTGAATTCCGATGACAGGGTGTCCCTGTTCCTTTAACAGATGGGCCGCCATCAGAGAATCTATGCCGCCGCTCAAGGCAATGGCTGTTGGGCGCTTCATTTAAAAAAAGTTTTATTTGAGGGGCGAACTTCCATGGCCCGGGTGGGGCAGGCAGTAATGCAAAGCTCACAAACGCTACATTTGGACTGGTTAAAATCAACAAACATTTCAGGTCGTTGAATGGACAATGCGCCGGTTGGACACACCGATGTGCAGGTGCCGCAGTGGGAGCATCTTTTTCGGATGCGTTTTATTTCCTGGGATGCTCTTTGCACCTGAACGCCCCGGTGTTCGAGATATTTTACCCCTTCTTTGAAATCTTTTCGGGTTCCGGTGAGCTCCAG
>JAHECI010000225.1 GCA_024641825.1 Desulfobacterales bacterium
TCTCAAACTATAAAGTGCTCATACAGCACATCGGAAAACTCTCCGTGGACGGTAACAAGGATTTTGATCCGGCCTGGACCTATCAGACCGCATACTACTCCAAGGATCTCATCATTGATAGAGAATGCCGTTATTTTGTCGATGCTTTTTTAAAGGGTTATTTGAAAATGGACATACGTTTCCAGGATTTTGAAGATGAATTCAGGTCTCTCGCAGACAAGGCGTTAAAATTTTCTATGAATGGGTTCATGCATCGTGACCTGCAATCCAGGAACATCATGGTAAAAAATAATCGTTTTTATTTTATTGACTTCCAGGGCGGACGGCTGGGACCGGTCCAGTATGATCTTGCTTCTTTACTCATCGATCCCTATGTTAATTTATCCCGATCTGTTCAAGATAACCTACTGAAATTCGGCGTGGAAAAGCTTTCACCGCTCATTCGTATCGACCCGGACAAGTTTCTTTCCTGTTATCAATATTGCGCCATCACCCGCAATCTGCAAATTTTGGGGGCCTTTGGTTTTCTGAGCCGAATAAAGAAAAAAACATACTTTGAAAAATACATCCCAAATGCTATAAAAACATTGAAGCACAACCTTTTCAGCTTAGATACTATAGAACTCACAGGTTTAAAGGCTATCGTTGAAAAGCTTTGATCTGTGATTTGTGAGAACATAACATTTTTGGCATGCTACTATTATTAACCTGAAATAAATATTTTCTTCTTCTATTTTCGTTTTAAGTGTTAGGTTTTAAGTATAAATACATCTTAACACCTAATACTTAAAACCTAAACCGTAATGAATTCGGATTTTACGAATTTATAAAATTAAGGAGGTGCGAGATGAACCGTATAAAACTCATGGTAAACGGGTTACCCGGAAATATGGCCACAAATGTTGTTAAACACGCCCTTGAAGACAAACGATTTGAATTGATAACACAATCTCTGACCGGACCGGAAATTTCCGACACCGAAACTGTGGTCGATTCTGTTTCCTTCGATCTGATTCAGCCCCAAAACCGGGATCAATCTGTTTTAGCCATCAAGGATAAAGAAGGTCTGTTTTTGAGCGTAGACTATACCCACCCTTCGGCAGTCAACAATAATGCTGAGTTTTATTGTCGGCATGGACTTCCTTTTGTCATGGGTACAACGGGCGGAGATCGTAAGGGCCTTGAAGAGGCGGTCCGAACATCTTCAACCTCAGCGATCATTGCACCGAATATGGCCAAGCAAATTGTTGGTTTTCAAGCCATGATGGAATATGCGGCCGACACTTTTCCTGATCTTTTCAAAGGATATTCCCTCGAAATCAAAGAAAGTCATCAAAAAGGAAAGGCAGACACCAGCGGAACGGCAAAGGCGATGGTCCGGTATTTTACCAGCCTGGGGTTGGTGTTTGCTGAAAATGACATTAAAAAAGAACGTGATCCCGATATACAGAAAACCATCTGGGGTATCCCTGAAGGATACCTTGAAGGCCATGGATGGCACACTTACAGCCTCAATTCAGAAGACAAAACAGTCCGATTCGAATTTACACACAATGTCAACGGTCGAGATGTCTATGCCCAGGGAACCCTTGATGCACTGATTTATCTTGACAAAAAAGTGGCTGAAGGCGCACAGGGACAAGTTTTTTCGATGATTGATGTGTTAAAAGGCACCTAAGCAAAATCCATGAGCGCATTATAGAGCCCGACGCGCAATAGGATCAGTTTTGATTTTCCCCAAAGGTCTCGTATTTTTAGAAAAGAGGAAATAGAAATTAGAAAATAGATAACCGCTTTTCTCTTTCCTCTCTCCTATTTCCCGCTTAAAGCTTTCTCGAAAATTATCATGAAACATCCAGGATAGCTCCCTTTTCCACTATCTCATAGACTGTTTCAAGGGCTGTATCGAGTTTCTCCGGTTTGCTTCCACCGGCTTGGGCCATGTCCGGTCTTCCTCCGCCGCTGCCGCCGACAACGGCCGCGACCTGCTTGACGATCTCTCCGGCATGAAACCGGTCGGTCAGGTCTTTGGACACAACGACGATCAACATGGCTTTATTGCCGGCGGCACTTCCCAGGACCACGATGCCCGACTGTATCTTGTCCTTGAACCTATCGGCCAGATCCCTCAAGGCAGCCGGCTGATCCACCGCAACCTTTTTAGCCAACACTTTGACATTATTTACGGTTTTTACGTCCGCCTCGACGTCATCGACCACTTCGGAGGCAATCTTGGCTTTCAAACGTTCGACTTCCTTTTCAAGGGATTTCTGATGGGTTAGCATTTTTTCGACCCTTTGGGGTAAGATGTCGGGGCGCTCCTTGAGAAGGCGGGCGGTTTCATCCAGCAGCTTGTCGATTTCCTGGACATGCGCCAAGGCCGCGCCGCCAGTCAGGGCTTCGATTCGCCGTACACCGGAAGCCACGCTCGATTCCTCGATGATTTTAAAGAGACCGATGTTCCCGGTGGCCCTTGTATGGGTCCCGCCGCAAAGCTCCTTACTGAAGTCTTCCAAAGAAACCATCCGGACCCAATCACCGTATTTTTCTTCAAAAAGGGCGGTGGCTCCTGATTTAAAGGCTTTTTCGGCTTCCATCTCCACGGTCTCAACCGGTACGTTGTCGCGTATCCGCTGGTTGACGATGGTTTCAATCTCTGCCAGCTCTCTATCAGTGGTCTGAGAAAAGTGGGTGAAATCGAAGCGGAATCTGTCCGGCGCCACCAAAGAACCAGACTGTTTGACATGGTCACCCAGAACTTTTCGCAAGGCAAAATGAAGCAGATGGGTGGCTGTATGGTTGCACTCGGTTGCGCAACGCAAAGTCTCATCGACCGTCAGGGTCACATGTTGCCCTTTTTGAATGCTTCCTGAAACCATGTCTCCTTTGTGGATGGTGATTCCGGTGGGATCTTTGATCGTGTCAATAACTTTTATCTCAAAATCCGGGCCGGTGATTTTGCCGCTGTCCCCAACCTGACCGCCGGCCTCACCGTAAAAGGGTGTTGTTTCGGTGACGACTTCAACGCTCTGTCCGCTTACCGCTTCTTTAACTTCCCGGCCGTCTTGGACCAGAAGAAGAACTTTGGATTCACACGTTGTCGTATCATAACCGACAAACTCGGGCATGACGCCCTCTGCCGAAAGATTCTTGTATGCCTCGCTGATTGTTGTAAACGCCGTCACCTTTCTGGATTTAACGCGCTGCTCCTTCATGGCCTGATTATAGCCGTCCATATCCAAATCCAGGTTCTCATCCCTGACCACGTCCTGAACGATATCTACCGGGAATCCGTAGGTGTCGTAGAGTTTGAATATCAAGTCGCCCGGCACCCTGGTCCGGCCTTTTGCTTTTAGATCAGCCAGGCTGTCGTTTAAGATTTTAAGCCCGTGATCCAGGGTCTCTGAAAACCGGACTTCTTCGTTTTGGATAACATTGGTGATATAGGCTTTGGCATCAATAAGGTCGGGATATTCCGGCTTCATGATGTCAAATACAACATCTGCGGTTTTGTGTAAAAACGGATCGGTTAGGCCGATGTTGCGGCCGTAACGAATGGCACGGCGCATGATCCGGCGCAGCACATAGCCCCTGCCCTCGTTGGAAGGCAGGATGCCGTCGCCGATCAAAAAGGCAGCCGCCCGGCTGTGATCGGCAATGACCTTCATGGCCACGTCGGATTCCCACGCATGGCCCAGCTTCGTTTCGGCAAGTTCTTCTACCTTCCGGATGATGGGCCGGATCAGGTCGATGTCATAATTTGTAGGCACATCCTGAATCAGGGCAACCAAGCGTTCCAGCCCCATCCCGGTGTCGATGCTCGGCTTGGGAAGCGGGTCCATCCTGCCGGAGGCGTCGCGGTTAAACTGCATAAACACCAGATTCCAGATCTCTAAAAAGCGGTCGCATTCGCAGCCGACCCCACAATCCGGCCGGTCGCAACCGTATTCTACACCACGATCAATGTGTATTTCACTGCAAGGGCCACATGGGCCGGTATCCCCCATAGCCCAGAAGTTGTCCTCTTCACCAAAGCGCAAGATCTTTTCTTCCGGTACCCCAATGTTTTTGTGCCAGAGTTCATGGGCCTCGTCATCGTCAAGATAAATGGAAACCCACAGTTTTTCTTCGGGCAGTCCGTAGCCGTTTGTCAACAGATCCCAACCAAAATCGATGGCTTTTTCCTTGAAGTAATCCCCAAAAGAAAAATTGCCCAGCATCTCGAAAAAAGTATGGTGTCGGGCGGTGTAACCAACATTCTCCAGGTCGTTGTGTTTGCCGCCGGCTCGCACACATTTTTGAGACGTGGCCGACCTGACATAGCCTCTTTTTTCTTCGCCTAAAAAGCAGCGCTTGAACTGCACCATGCCGGCATTAACGAATAAAAGCGTAGGATCGTCAGAAGGAACGAGAGATGAGCTCCTTACGATCCGGTGGTTATGTTTTTCAAAATAATCAAGAAATTTTTTTCGTATCTCGTTGCCCGTCATGCTTCACTCCATTTAAAAATTATAATAAACATTTCGATTCACGAATCACCTTCTGTGCCTTCGTGTTTCTTTTTCGAAATACCCAACGCTTCTTTGACTTTGTTTGATATTGAAATGTTAATATCAGAATTGTCTTTAAGAAATTTTTGTGCGTTCTGACGGCCCTGACCAAGTCTTTCTCCATCATACGAATACCATGAACCGCTTTTTTCTATGATACCGGCCATAACACCGGTATCGATCAGATCTGCGGTCTGTGATATTCCTTCACCATACATGATGTCAAATTCAGCCTCAGTGAAAGGTGGCGCCATTTTATTCTTTACGACACGCACCCGGGTTCGGTTACCCACGACCTCCTGCCCATCCTTTATGGAGCCGATGCGACGGATATCGAGTCTGACCGAAGAATAGAATTTTAGAGCATTACCGCCGGTCGTTGTCTCAGGATTTCCGAATACAACTCCGATTTTCATACGAATCTGATTAATAAAAATCACGGCTGTATTTGTTTTGCTGATGGTACCGGTTAATTTCCTCAACGCTTGAGACATTAGCCTGGCCTGAAGTCCCATGTGGGAATCCCCCATTTCGCCTTCTATCTCAGCCCTGGGTACAAGTGCGGCAACAGAGTCAATCACAATAATATCCAAAGCACCACTCCGGACAAGCATATCCGCAATTTCGAGTGCCTGCTCCCCTGTATCCGGTTGAGCCACCAGCAGATCGTCACAATTGACTCCGAGTTTTCTGGCATAGGAAGTATCTATGGCGTGTTCGGCGTCAATAAAAGCGACAACACCACCCTGTTTCTGGGCTTCTGCAACCGCATGAAGCGCAAGTGTGGTTTTACCGGAAGATTCAGGGCCATAAATTTCGATCACCCTGCCTCTGGGAAGTCCACCGATACCCAGTGCTTTATTAAGCGCTAGAGATCCGGTTGATATGACCGGCACATCGATAATAGTGCTACTTCCCAGTTTCATAATAGAACCCTTGCCGAACTGTCGTTCTATCTGAACCATGGCGCTATTTACTGCTTTTTCTTTGTCCGGTGAAATGCTCATTGTTCCCTCCGATTGTTCGCCACATGTGTTTGTTTGTTAATCCAAAGATGCACTCGCCAGTTTTGTATAAAAAGCGCCTGATGGTTTCAATTCGCTTTTATATAAAACAATTTGGCCGGCAGTAAATGTTTCAGATTCAAAGTTTCTAAATGCCATCAGTGC
>JAHECI010000226.1 GCA_024641825.1 Desulfobacterales bacterium
GGGCGGAAATCATGGACTGGGAAGCCGGTTCCCATGCCTCAACATTCGGGGGAAATCCCGTTTCATGCATGGCAGCCCTTGCCACCATTGAACTCTTAGAAGAAGGACTCATGGAAAATGCAGCGGTTCAGGGAAAGTGTCTTATGGACGGACTTGTAAAACTTCAACAATCCCATGAATGCATGGGGGATGTCCGCGGGAAAGGCTTGATGGTGGCCGTGGAATTTGTCAAAGATCGTGAGACCAAAGAACCGGCCAGAACGTGGCGAAACGACATTATCAGGCATGCGTTTGAGAAAGGGTTGCTGCTTTTGGGATGTGGTGAAAACAGTATCCGCTTTTGCCCTTCTTTGACAGTGAATGCCGCAGATATTGATAAGTGCCTGTCGATATTCGATGATGTGGTTAGAGAGATGGCGTTATAGAGGGAATATTCATGCCACGTCCGAATGATTTTTCATCTGCTCGTAGAAGGTCATGTCCCACTCCCATGATTCAGAGCTGTGACGAAGAATATAAATGGCGTTGTCGTCTCCGTGAATTTTAAAATATCGGTGGGTCGGCGCCAGCCAGCGATCTTGAATTTCTTTAACCTCGATTTTTCGATTGCCTATCCAGATTCTGCGGGGGGTTTCTTCTCCCCGGTATCCGGCATAGCATTCTACTTTGATTTCCATAGATTATCTCCAATGATCAGCATTATCTCCAATGGTCAGCAACGATCAAACCCGAAAAAACATATATAAATATGCCGTTCTTTTTAAAAAGTAAAGGTGTTTTTACGCTTGAACTCAAGTTTCTCATCCTAACTTTAGCGATGCCTAACAAGTGAACAGACCGGGATTTTTTTAGTCTTGAGACTTCAAAAACTTTTTAGGCAGTGTCTCAGAAAATTTTGATTGCATTTTAGGGGG
The DNA here is from genome assembly GCA_024641825.1 of Desulfobacterales bacterium. Taxonomy (GTDB): domain Bacteria; phylum Desulfobacterota; class Desulfobacteria; order Desulfobacterales; family UBA11574; genus JAAXQD01. Next base: position 915 of record JAHECI010000226.1, read on the forward strand.
ATACAAGGTTTACTCATCATTTTTTTTAAGTTAAAAATCTAAATGGTCGAGGGGCAGGAGTGTTTTGTTTGTTAGATCGCTACATGGATAATGCTTTTACAATAAGAACACCTATGCCCCTGAAATAGTTTAAAGATACGTCTATGCCTCAAAATATCACCTCAGTGCCTCAGGACATGAAAGGCTCAGGATTGGCCTGGAAAGTTTGTGTGGCCACGCTATGCCGCCTGGCGCTCAATACGGCACGGCGTTTTGCCTACCCGTTTGCGCCCGCATTGAGTCGTGGGATGGGCGTGCCCTTGACCGCGGTGACGTCTATCATCGCCGTCAACCAGTCCACGGCGATACTGGGCATGTTCTTCGGACCTTTGGCGGATCGATTGGGATACCGTTTGATGATGCTTTCCGGGCTGGGAATGCTGGTCCTGGGCATGTTCGCCGGGGGATTTTTACCCTTTTACGGCGTTGTTTTGGCGGCACTCTTTTTAGCGGGCCTGGGTAAAAGTGTATTTGACCCGGCCATACAGGCGTATATCAGCCAAAGGGTCCCTTTTCACCGGCGGGGATTGTTCATCGGCCTGATCGAGTTCAGCTGGGCAGGAAGTACATTGGTGGGTATTCCTCTGGTGGGGTTGCTTATGGAATACATGGGGTGGCGGGCGCCCTTTTTTGCCATGGGCGGCGTCGGGCTGATCGGCATGGTGGCTCTGAAAACTTTGCTGCCAAAGGATGGAAAAAAGACCATACGCCATCAAAGCGCCTCCGGTCTTTGGAATGCCTGGACCAGGTTGTGTCAGGAGCGGGCTGCACTGGGGGCCTTGGGATTTGGGTTTTTTGCCAGTGCCGCCAACGATAATCTCTTTGTGATCTACGGAGCATGGCTGGAAAAATCGTTCAGTTTGAGCGTTGTTGCCTTGGGGATCGGTACCAGTGTCATCGGAATAGCGGAACTTTCCGGGGAAGGCCTGACCGCAGCCCTATCCGACCGTCTGGGATTGAAACGGTCGGTGGCTTCAGGAATGTCTCTGTGCATCATAAGCTATATCGCCCTGCCCTTGCTGGACCAGACGTTATCCTGGTCCCTGGGCGGGTTGTTTTTCATTTTCCTGACCTATGAATTTACAATAGTATCGGCGCTGTCCCTTTGCACAGAGTTGCTCCCGGGTTTACGGGCCACCATGATGTCGGGTTTTCTGGCAGCCGCCGGTGTTGGGAGGGTTATCGGTGCGCTGATGGGAGGCCCGGTCTGGCTGGCCGGCGGAATTCTTATGACCGGGGCTGTTTCGGCGGTTATGAGCGGCCTGGGGCTTGCGTGTCTGATATGGGGATTGAAAGGCTGGCAGAGGATGGAAAGAGATGATGGTGAATAACTCTAGTTTCAAACTCGTATGTTTTACGTGTTCACGAGGTGTACTCTCCGCTTTACGCCGGTGACCCGATATTTAGGATGAATTGATTCATATCGCCTTTTTTGAAAATATATGGCGATGGATCGCCTTCATTGAAATTCATTGCAATTCCGGTGTAAAATATTCCTTTGTCTCTAAAAATGTGTTATTCGTATCAATGCCATGATGAAAAACCTGGATGATCAAAACCTGATTGACGCCCTCAAAAAAATAAGAGCCGATATTCCCCGCGTCATGGACGTGCTGGGGCTTGACCGTCACAAGACGGCGGAACCATGGGCCCAGATTATCGACAAGAAATTGCTGACAAAACTGTCTCCGGATTTCCCGTTAATGGTCACCATCTGTGGCGGCGGGTCATCCGGAAAATCGACGCTGTTTAATTCCATCGTAAAAGAGGAACTCTCACCTGTCGGCGGCAGTGCAGGTCTGAACCGACGTGTGCTTTTCTCGGCTCACGAGGAGCTTTTAGAAAATTCGGACTTTCTATCCGCCCTGTTTGAGCCCTTCGGCACCTTGCCTCGTCCCCTCAAAGACAAAAATGAGCTGACCACCCCGGGGCCTCCGGTGTATGTATTGAACAACGCCATTCCTGAAAGTCTGGTTTTAATGGACACTCCGGATTTCGATACCGGCGCAAAAGGGGTCTACACCAATCGGGAGGTTTCCCGGCAGGCCCTGGAATCATCCGACATCCTGATCTATATTTTCACCAATTCCAACTATAACAACCGCGAAAATACGGATTTTATATCAGAAATGCTCACCAGCATCGGTATGCGAAAATGCTTTTTGATCTATCGCGTTTATCCAAGCTTTAAGACACAAGAGGTGCAGGAACACGCCATGACCGTTGCCGGAAACCTTTACGGCAGTGTCGCGGATCAATATGTTCTGGGCGTTTTTCGTACCGATGAGGACAATGCGGTGGCCTCGGGTGAAAAGATCATGACCTTGCGCCCGGTTGGAAAAGAAGATTCGTCGTTTTTGGATGCATTAAAACGTATCGATACCCAAAAGCTCAGACTCGAACTGCTGTCGTCCATCTTAAATGATGTTTTAACACGGTCCCAAGAATTACTTGGACAGATCAAAATTTCCAACCAGGAGCTTCATCTTTATCTTGATGCCCTTCAGACGGCCCAGAGTCACTGCGTTCATGAATCCCTTCAACACTTTCCCGTGGACCGGGTGATGAAACGTTTTGTCGACATATGGATGTCAACGGATCCTCCTTTTGTCAAGGCCATGCGCAAAACCGGCAGTATTATCGAACTCCCGTTTAAAGTACTGGTGGGTACGGCAAAGAAGATTAAAGGCGCATTTTCAGATAAAGAAGAACCTATCGACCGGGGGGACTTTAATGATGTCGTCAAAGAGGATTTGCTAAGTGCCGTAAACCGGATGAAAGCCCACACGTTAAACTCTGAAATATCGGTGTCTGCCGCCTTAAACGATCCGGTGACCCGACGCATGGCAGAAACCGTTGAAGAAATCAGAGCCCAAAGAGGCTTGAAAAGCAATGAAAACCCCCGAAAGGAAGCTGAGAATGAAAAACGGGCTTTAACGTTCAGTGTTTCAGCCCATCCGGCGGTGTTGCCGCAGCAGGAAACATTACGGCGCATGGACTGGAAATCGATACAGCAGTCGATTCTGTCACAGCAAAAAGTCATCGCCGAGCTGTCACACGACATCGAAAAGGATCTTAAAAACATCGCCGACGGCTTTAGAAGTAAAATGGGAACCTGGACCAAAATTCGACAGATGTTTGCCGCATTTTTAAACGTGGTGCCGGCAACTGCGGCCATAACCTATATCCTTTCAACAGGAGATCCTGTGGGTGCTGTGGGAATCAAGGTGAAACTCAGCGGACTGTTCGGACTCCATGATCTTTATGCCCTTATTGCGATTCCAGCCACCACAGGCCTTAAAAAGGCGGATCAGAATCAGCTCAAAGAGATGCTGGCCCCCATTATCCAGACCTGGCTCAACAGCAAGCTTAAAGCGGTTCAGGATCTTTTTGAAAAAGAGATCACCGGCCCAATAATCCACCATGCAACAGACGCGCTGCAATCGTCCGATACCCTGATCACACAGATCCAGGAACAAATTGCAGTCTGTAAAAAGGCAACGATATCATGATGATTTCCAATGTGCAGATCGGCTCCATCAAGGCCCTGGGGAAAATAGAAAGCTTTAAACATGACGTTCGAATGCTTTGCAATGCCATTGATCGGGCGCCCATGTGGCAGCCCGGAGCCGGCCTTAGAAAACAGTGTGATGAAGTGCTCCGGATGATCGATCATCTCGAGGCGCGCCTTGAACGAAAGCTCATTGTGACCATCATCGGCCCTTGCGGTTCCGGAAAATCCACGCTGCTGAATGCCCTGGCACAAGTGGACAATCTGTCCGAAACCGGACACCGGCGGCCCACCACCCAGAGCATCGTTGTCCTCAGCCGCGAAACAAAAGATGCCGATTATTTGAAGGAACAGCTCGGCATCGGACATGTGGACATGCGATCGAGTCCGGCGGCAGCCTCCCTTGAACATGTCCTCTTGATCGACACCCCGGATACGGACAGCACCCAGCAGGAAAAACATATTCATCTGGTCCAAAACGCCATCGCCGTTTCAGATATTCTCATTTGTATGTTTGATGCGGAAAATCCAAAAAGAAAGGATCATGTGGATTTTCTGGCCCATTACGTGCGCCTGTTCAACGGAGACGCTCTGGTGGTGGTCATCAATAAATGCGATCGTCAGGACAAAACAGAGCTGACCCAAACCATTGTCCCGGAATTTTTGGAATTTATCAAAACCGCCTGGGAAAAACCCATACAAAAGATATTCTGTATCTCGGCCAGACAGCATCTTAAAGACCCTCAATGGGATTCCACAGCCACGCCAAAGCACGATTTTGATGAGTTTATCGACTTAAAGCAGATGATATTCGGCACTTTCAACCAGCCGGGATACAGCATTGACCGCAGGATCGAAAACGCCCAAAGTCTTCGGGATTACATCTTTGAGGAGACTAATGCTGAAATTCAAAAGGATTCAAAAACACTGAAGGAAACGAAACAACATATCCGGGAAGCTGAAAAAAACGCCTTGAATGCGGCGCTTTCAGCGTTTAAAAAGGGCGATTCCAAACGAATGCTCGGCATCAATGTTCTTGTGTATCAGAAACTTGCCCAACGGTGGCTGGGACCGGTGGGGTGGCTCATTGCCATATGGGCTCGAATTTTAATTTTTGGAACCGGCATCGTGGCCATGTTCAGGTTCGGCAACCCCGTTCGCCAACTGGCCGGCATGGTATCTTCGCTGGTTCACTTTAAAGAATCAAAAGCTGCCACCGCCGAGGCCGAAAGATCCGACTGGACCGATTTTG
>JAHECI010000227.1 GCA_024641825.1 Desulfobacterales bacterium
AGGGCCTTGGAGAAACATACGGATTTGAAATGCTTTCGGAATGAATTAAAAACAGGGCACTGCTGCTGTTTCCCACCAGCATCCCCTGCCCCATGCCCATGGACGTGCAGGTATCCACACAAACCCGGTCTCCCATCCCCACAGGTCTGACCTCGATGATCTCGGCAGTCTGAAGGGAAATTTTATCGCCTTCCGAACGAAACCAGGAGAGCACTTTTTTCAGTTCCACCACATCGTCTGAGTGGAAAAGAACGTGCCCCACGCCTTTTTCGAGAATACCGAAAGCCGTCTGTGCCTCGTCGAGCGTCGTAACCTGGGCAATGACATCAGCGCCTTTGGCGATGAGATTCTCAAGGGGGATAATGGTCCAGTCACTGCATTGAAGAATGACACGTTTTGTCTGACTGAGCTTCGCAATTTCTTCTTCATCCTCGCCGCTTTTGATCTCGAAAAAAACCACATCTTTTCCCAGTTTTAAATCACCGTCTTCGGAAATGGTCTGGACCCTTCCCAGAGCTTTTACTTTTTCGGAAAATCCCTTTGGAACTACGATACCGTCTGCACCGCCTTCAAGTGCAGTAGTCACCATATTCTTGTCCCATGGATCCACCTTTACCCATATCTTTCGCATTGCATTGTTCCCCTTTTAAAACCTCGACCCGAACACTATCCCAGAATCTTCAGTGCATCTTCCACGCTGCTGTCATCATGGACGATGGCGGAGATCGCCCGTACCATGCGGGTCGGGTTTTCATGCTGAAAAACATTCCTGCCGATGGAAACACCGGCACCGCCGGCGTCGATGGAACCTCTTACCATTTCGAGGATGTCCCGGTCGGAATCCATTTTAGGGCCGCCGGCAATCACCACGGGAATCGAACAACCGGCCACAACTTCTTTAAACGTTTCCACCGAGCCGGTATAGGATACCTTGACAATGTCCGCACCCATCTCTTTTCCAACACGTGCAGCATGTTTTATTACTTTGACATCATACTCGTCCTTAATTTTTTCCCCTCTGGGATAGATCATTGCAAGCAACGGCATCCCCCATTTGCGGGCCTCACTGCTGACCGTCCCAAAATCATGCAACATCTCTTTTTCCTGTCCGTTCCCAAGATTTACATGGATGGATACGGCATCTGCACCCAGCTTGATGGCCTCCTCAACGGTACACACCAGAGTTTTGACATTGGGATACGGTGAAAGACTGGTAGATGCAGACAGGTGGATGATCAGACCGATGTCTTTGCCCTTCCCGCGATGCCCTTCACCCACAAGGCCTTTGTGCTCCACAATGGCATTAGCGCCCCCTTCCGCCACTTTTTGGATGGCATCCTTCATGTTCTTAAGACCGTCGATAGGCCCCATTGAAATGCCGTGATCCATTGGAACGATTACGGTTCTCCCCGTATTCCGGTTTTTTATCCGCTCAATTCGGATACGTTTGCCTAAATACGTCATCTTTCAATCCTCCTTTGAAAACAAAAAAAGGCCGTGAAGTTTTTCCTCCACGGCCCTTAAAAACAAAAAACCGTGGGGTTTTCTGTCTACCCACGGTTATTTTCGCTTTGCAAGTTGTCTTGTATCAGCGCACCCCAGGCAGACCGGTACTAAAAAAATACCAATAATAAAAATAATACCTGCCCGATATGTTATGCACCATCAATTTCCTTGTTTTAAATTAAATTCTTGCAACCATTATCTTATGGATTTTTTCATGTCAAGACTTTTTTGTGTCTTGTGAATCCAGAATATGGGTGTCACGCTTTTATAGCGGAACCGATGCCTTGTAAAAAGTGGCATTCCCTTCAATGCGGTATTTTTCAACAACTGCAGGGATAACAATCGATTTTCCCCGCTCAACGAAAACGTTTTCATTTTTGCCAAGGTCTGTAATCTTTGCACGCCCGTCGGTGCAAAGGATGATTTCAACGCTCCTATGGTCAGCGCGGTGATAGCCGATCTCTTCTGTTACGGAAATAACGGACAGGAAAAACTCTTCAGCAGGGGTTTCATATGCGCATTCACATTCGTCGATTTCACCGGCAAAAAGGATGTTTATGTCACGTTCTTCAAAATTAAGAACGTTCAAGAGTTCCTGCACATCCATATGCTTGGGGGTCAGCCCCCCCCTCAATACGTTGTCCGAGTTTGCCATGAGCTCTATTCCGACGCCATCCAGATATGCGTGAAGTTGTCCGGACGGAAGAAACATGGCCTCACCGGGTTTTAGACAGACCAGGTTCAACAGTATAGGGGAAAGCACACCGATATCCTTTGGATATTCCTTGTGAAGATCGATCATCCATTGATACGCCGGGTGGTCATCTGCAAAATTTTGTACATTTTTTATGGCATCCGCGATGATTTCCGCCTGGGCCTTTCCATCCATGGTCATGAGTGCCTGGAAAAAATTCTTCAGCCCCATGGCGTCCGGCTGCTCGCGAAGAAGATCGAGGGGGGTTTTCAAACCCGGGGGACAAATTTTTTCCATCAGGGAGAGGATGTCGGAAATTTTTCGAAACCCATTTAAAGCCCAAAAATCGGTCAGCGCGCAGATACACTCGGGTTTGTGGTTATCATCCTTGTAGTTTCGGTGATATGCATCTAAAGGAATCTTGAGTCTGTTTTCCCTGTCAAAACCTTGTTTTGCCTGAATCCGGCTGGGATGGGCCTGAATGGACAGGGGTTTTGCCGCTGCCAGCACCTTGAAAAGATACGGAAGCCTGTTATCAAATTTTTCAGCAACCTTTTCCCCAAGAATATCTTTCGGATTTTTCGAGATCAATTCCAACAAGGAGCACCACTTACCCCCCCATTTTACCATAGAGGGTGCCTTGGGATGAGCGCCCATCCACAGCTCTGCCTGGGGCCTGCCTGCCGGAGCGTCACGGCCGAGAAGTTGGGGGATGGCGGTGTATGACCCCCATGCATATTCCTGAACGACATTTTTCAGTAAACGGATACGGTCCATTATTTTGCCAATTCCAATTTCCCATGTAAAATCTGTAAAGAACCAACAGATTACAGATACCATACAATGCCATGGTTGGGCAAATGTTCGTTTACTTCCGGATTTCAAGTTGATATAATTTCAACCTAAATTGAGCGATTTTTAGCTCGATCTGTACCGATCTCTTCCCTAAAAATCACTCAACTTAGGTTCAGCCATCGAGCCGAATTTGCACGAAAAGAGGTTGCCGTATGACACTTATAGTCAACGAAATATTCCACAGCATACAAGGCGAATCCATTTACAGCGGCCGTCCCTGTATATTTGTCAGGCTCACCGGATGCAATTTAAGGTGCACATACTGCGACACCCGTTATGCCTATGAAGAAGGGGTAGAGATGGAAATTGCCGAAATCATCCGCCGTGTGGCCGCCTACAACTGCCGTCTGGTTGAAATTACCGGCGGAGAGCCCCTGCTTCAAACCGAAACGCCCCTTTTAATTCTCGGACTGCTTGAAAATGGATATGAAGTCATGATGGAGACCAACGGAAGTCTCGATATCAGTAAGGTCGACCCAAGGTGTGTAAAAATCGTCGATATCAAATGCCCCTCAAGCCATGCGTCCGAAAAAAATAATCTGGAAAATTTAAAAAGTTTAAACCCCAAAGACCAGATTAAATTTGTCATCGGAAACCGCACAGACTACGTGTATGCCAAAAAAACAATGGCGTTGAATCCCCCGGATTTTCCCGAAGATCACATTCTCTTTTCTCCCATATCAGGGAAAATGCCGCCCGAAGACCTTGCAGAATGGATACTCAAAGACAATCTAAACGTCCGGCTGCATCTTCAAATACACAAGATTATATGGCCTGACAGGGAAAAAGGCGTATAAATATGGAAGCGCCAAGCTTGATGAACTCGTAAAAAGTCTGATTTTGCTCGATGTCGCTCACAAAACGAAACCGTCAAGCTTTAATTTGGAAAGAGGTTGCGATGAAATCGGATATTTTTTTGTAATGACCACGATCTTATCCGGCATCCGGCCTTTCTGCGGTCATTGTCAGATCTACCTTTAAGGCCGTCCCAGATGCCACCCATGAAGGCAGTGTTCATCCTTTTTTTTTGACGGTTTTTTCTTCTAATTCATAACCGTGTTCGGCAAGCCGGTCCTTTAGAATCTCTTTTAACCTATTGTCTTTATATTCGAAAAAATTCTTTTGAATATCCGGATAATCAGCGAGGGTATTTTTGAAGTTAAAAAAGGGTTTTTTTCGCTCAAGTGCATCGAACATTTCATTCCTTATGTCATCGGATTCAAGGGATGCAGCAAAATCTTGCATTATTTCATAACCTTCATGACTGGCAACGGGTTCAATAAAAAAATATCTGTCATCATTCTCCGCAACTTCATCACCGATATCCTCGTCAACATCCGGCAAGACGACGTCGCCGTTGAGCAAATCGATATAGCATGAACTCGCAAACCCGGAACTATCTTCCATGTAATACAAAATTGGATCTATAAAGAGCTTGATCTTTTTCATCTCGTATCATCCTTTCAAGGTCTCAAGTGACCTTCCGGTCGATAGCATCTCAACGTGGCAATGGCCCGTTTCCCGCTCGGTTCAGCGGGCGAATCGACAGCCCCGTCTTATCCGAAGATCCCGTCTTTTTTAGAATTTCTCCATGGCTTCCCGCAATCGTTCACGCACCGCTTCCGAATACCAGCTTTCAATGAAATACCGTTCCTTCTCCGTTTCCCCTGCCAGCACCTCTGCCGCTGTTGTCTCCACACGATTTTGTTTGATCATCCCGTATGCCCCTCCAGGCAAAGAACCCAACTTCTCGGCGTGTTCAAGGGCGTTATTGACAACCGCCTCCACGGGGAGGACTTGGTCCACCATGCCCATTTCCAAAGCCTCGGCAGGCGCATAAAAATCGCCACACTCCATTATTCTGCGGGCGTACCGAACCCCTGCCAAAGCGTGCAGCACCCGATCTGCCAGGTACGGCACCGGAACGCCCAGCTTAACCTCGTTGAGTCCCATCAATTTCCGGCCTTCCGCAATGAACCGCCAGTCGCAACAAAGCGCCAGTATGCACCCGCCGGCCAAGGCATGACCGGTTATCGCCGCGACGGTCGGTTTGGGGAGGGTGTACAGATCCATACAGACCCGATTGAACACTCGAAAAAAGTCTCTGAAATCTTCCCTTTCCAGGGGATACAGATCGGGGATATCAAGCCCTATGGAAAAGAATTTTTCATTGGAAGCCAGCACAAGACCGCTGACGCCAGCATCGTTTTTGACCCTCTGAAGAACCTCATCCAGGGCCTGAACGAACTCCGAATTCAATGCATTGGTGACGCCGCGATTGAACCTGGCGAGCATCACACTTCCGCGATAATCGACCGAAATCATCTCCATTTCAACTCTCCTTCAAGTGTCACGACAACAGATTTTGACGGCTTCGTAAAAAGTCTTTTGTGAGCGACATCGAGCAAAATCAGACTTTTTACGAGTTCATCTAATTTTCCTTTTATGATTTTTTCCCCACCTGAAATGCTTTCCCGATATATTTGCCAATGGCATGATATTTTTGGACTTCGGGGCTGTAGACAATGGGACGGATTTTTTCGATATCCGGAGATCCTTCATCGGTCAACATACTCTCCTCTATCTTCACATCCAAAATTTCTCCCACAAAATGGGTATGCAAGCCGATTTCATAATGATGAATCACCCTGCATT
>JAHECI010000228.1 GCA_024641825.1 Desulfobacterales bacterium
GTAAGAAATTATTAGGATCCTACATATTGCGGTTCCCCCAATATTTATAAAACTGCAGATATCGTCCAAAGCATGATAAACATCTCGTTTTTTTAATTCAAGAAAATGCTGTGTTTGCCCCTGGCGTCCTCTTTCTTGTCGGGTCGTCTTGTCCGTCGAAGCTTGAAAAGCGAAGACGGAAGCTCGAAGAGCGAAGGCTGATAATCAAGAATCAATTTTACCCCAATCCTATTTTGTCACGGGCTAATCACTAATCAAGACGTGCCCCATTCCTTGTTTTTTCAGCCATCGGTTCCAGCCCGGATTCATTTTCAAGCAAATCCACATAGCGATTCCGTGCCGGTTCCACATCTACGCGTTTCGGCCAAAACCCGTATTTCAGCCGATGGGCCAGCAGCCGGCAATCGCTGAGCAAGGCCAGAAGGCTCGGGACCAGCACCAGGGTTAAAACCGTTGCAAAGGCAATGCCTGCTGCAATGGACAGAGCCATGGGAATGAGAAATTTGGCCTGAAGATCTGTTTCCATGATGAGCGGCGCCAGACCGCCCACCGTGCTGAGCGAGGTCAGAAAGATCGCCCGGAACCGCCGCGCTCCGCCAATGAGAATCGCGTCGAAAAACAGCATGCCTTCGGCAATATTTTCATTGACCCTCTCGATCAAAACGATGGCGTCGTTAACCACGACACCGGTGAGCGCCACCATTCCGAATATGCTCATGATCGACAGGTTATACCCTAAAAGCAGATGTCCTAAAACCGCGCCGATCATGCCGAAAGGCACCGTAAACAGAATCACAAAAGGCTGGGCATAAGATCGAAACATGGTGGCAATGATGATAAAAATCCCCAAGATGGCCAAAGGATAACCCACAAACAGACTTTCGAACGATTCGCGCATCTTTTTCTGTTCTCCCTGAAGCGCCACATGGAGCCCCGGGTATCGCTGCTCGAGTTTCGGAAAAAAGTTTGAATTCAGCTCGGAAAAAATTTCATTGGCATTGGCTTTATTGGTGTCTACATCTGCACTGACCGCCACGCGGCGCATGCCGTCGGTGCGGGTAATAATCGAGTACCCCGGTGCGAAAGAGATGTCGGCAACGGACATTAACGGGACTTCATGTCCGTTTGGGGTTCGGATACGAACCTGTTCAAGGTCTGAGATACGGCCCCGTTCATCTGCGGTATAACGCACTTTGACCCGGATATCGTCTCTTCCCCGCTGCAGACGAACCGCTTCATCCCCATAATAACCGGCATAGATTTGTCGGGCCAGGTCATCGACTGTCAGTCCCAGGGTCCTGGCTTCAGGTCTTAATTCGAGTCTCAGTTCATTTTTCCCACGTGAAAAATCAGATCGGATTTGGTAAACGCCATCGAACCTCCGGAGCCTCTTCATAAGATCATCTGCCGCACCCAGGATGTCGTTCATATTTCGCCCCTGGAGCCAGACTTCGATGGGAGCACCCGGAGGCCCGGCTTGCAGACCGGTGAAGGTCAAAGACTTTATACCGGGAATAGAACCGATCTCTTTTTCCCATTTGACCATTAAATCTTTTGAATGAATTCCGCGCCGCTCAGAGTCTAAAAGAATGGCCTGAACCGAACCATAGTGGGGACCTGAATTGGGCGGATCACTCAAAGTTTGGCCGACCAGGGACAGGCGATTTTCAATGAGCGGATCTCCGGAGCGGGTTTGGTTCTGCTCGGCCAATCGCAAAAGTGCCGCATCGATCTTTTCAACAGCCTGTGACGTAACATCCAGCGGGGTGCCGCTGGGAAACTCCACGGTGGAGGTGATGATAAACCCGTCAATCTCAGGAAAAACTTCAAATTTCAGAATACCCCCTTTGATCACCCCGATGCTCAAAAGCAGAAGACTCATGGCGATGCAAAATGAAATATAGCGATAATACAGGGCCTTGCTCAACAGCGGTGTATAAATACGGGCCACAAACCATTCCATTCCTGAACGGGTCAGGTGATGCACGGTTTCCAGTCTGCGGGTCAAAGGGTGCTTGTTATTGTTTTGAACATTGGGGTCCGGAAGATGGCTCAAGTGAGCCGGGAGTAATAAAAGACATTCCACCAGGGAAACTGCCAGACAGGAAATAACGACCACAGGCATGATGGCAATGAACTTGCCCATAATTCCGCCGACATATAAAAGGGGAATAAATGCGACAATGGACGTGATCACAGCGGCGATGACCGGCATTCCCACTTCGCTGACTCCGTCAACCGCCGCCTTTAACGGCGGCTTGCCCTGTCTGCGATGAAAATATATTGCTTCGCCCACAACAATGGCATCATCGACCACAATACCTAAAACCATAATCAATCCGAAAAGCGATATCATATTGAGGGTGCCGCCCACCGCCCATAAAAAGATCAACGCACCGGCAATGGAGGTCGGAATTCCCATGCCGCTCCAGAAAGAAAGCCGGGCATTTAGAAACGCCCACAACAGAACAAAAACAATCATCAGCCCGATCATCCCGTTTCTGACCAAAAGATCGATCCGAGACCGGAGCATGTCTGTATTATCGTAGAGAATTTTAATGTTGGTGCCGGCCGGCAGTTGCTGCTCCTTTTGTGATAGATAATTTTGAACAGCTTCTGATATGACCAGGGCGTCTTCTTCCTGTGTTTTATAAACGATAAGAAGAACAGACGGTTCACCGTTTATCAGCGCATTTATGGGATCTTCCGTGAATCCGTCGTTAATGGCGGCCAAACGGTCCAGTGTGATGATCTCACCTTCGGGACGAGCCAGAACCACAACCGAAGAAAGGCTCTCACCCGTATACTTGCGACCCATGGTGCGCAGCCGGATCTCTTCACCTTGTGTTCGTATGGTTCCGCCGGTAAGATTGAGACTGCTGCGTCGAATGGCATCCACGACCCTGTCAAAGCTTAATCCATATTCCCGCAGCCGTTTTTCGGATACCTCGATACTGATTTCATATCCTCTGGCACCGAAAATCTCCACCTTAGAAATCTCCGGCACCTGCTGGAGTTCATCCTTGATTCTTTCCGACCACTCTTTGATCCTCCGTTCAGACATGTCGCCGGAAAAATATAGCAGCATCACTGGATCTTTCAGCGTCAGCTCGGTAATAACGGGTTTTTCCGCATCAACCGGAAAGGAGGAGATGGCGTCCACCCTGGATTTAACCTTTTCCAGGACATCGTTGACATCATAATCTTCTTTTACCTCGACAACTGCGGTGCCGACATTTTCACTCGACGTCGTGGTGTAAAGCTTGATTCCTTCGAGTCCTTCAAGGGCCTCTTCGATTTTACGGCTGATGCCCTCTTCAACTTCTTCAGGGTCGGCGCCGGGATACGAAACCGAAATCGTAATCATGTCCAAGGAAAATTCCGGAAAGTTCTCCCGGATCATGGATAGAGTAGCAATGCCGCCGGCCAGAAAGATCAGAACAAGGACGATATTGGCAAATACCGTGTTTCGGGCAAATGCTGCCAATACACGTTTCATGATTTATTTTCCTTTTTACTTCTGTTTGATATCTTCGTCTTTGAGGCCTTTCATAGTGAAACGAAGATCCCGTTATCGGGGAGAGCCCGGATATGCCCGATTTTCGCTTATTTGAACCCTAATTGATCGCAAACAAAATGGGATTTCTTTTAAACTTATATCCCATTTATAAAAGCGTTGTGAAAAAGCATTCGAGCCTGCTAAAATCCATAATAAATTAAATGCTTGAGATATCCTTCCCATTTTGTTTACGATCGATTAAGGTTGAAGTTTCAGTAATGTATTTTCCAGTGGATCGATAAGCCGGGTTGTGATGACCATGTCCCCGTTATTAATACCGCTCTCTACATAGGCATTCTCGCCATCCACACGTACCACGTCGACCGGAACGGTTTTCAGGCGCCCTTTTACGGAAATGTGCACCGTATTCTCAAAGCTCACTGCCTGTCGAGGCAGTTGGAAGACATCGTGCAATGTTTTGCCTGCAATCTTTACGGAACAGAACATGCCTTCCACCAACGGCATCGACTGAGGATTTTTCTTCAAAGCAATTTCAGCATCAACACGCACGGCAACGATAAGGGTGCGGGTCTGCTGGTCGAACTTTATTATCCGGTGCAGGAGGCCCTCCCAGGTTTGTCCATTGTTTTTTTCTGTCCAGCGGATTTTACATGGTACTTGTTTGAGGTTTGAAAACCATGTGGTGTTTTCGTTTGATTCATCCGCATTAAAAAGCAGCCACTTGCGGGCGTCACGGCTGTCTATGGGCACATGGATTTCGAGGACCGAATCATCTGCAAGGGTTACGACATTTTGTCCCGGCGTAACATACTGGTCTTTTTCCAACGAAACCGACTTGATACGTGCGTTAAAAGGCGCACGGACCTCACAGCGTTCAAGATTGTTTTCGGCGGTTTCCAGGACCTGTATAATCTGGTTTTCCAGGTCAGCGGCCTTAAGCATGTTATTCTCGGCTGCTTCAAGCCTGGATAGTGCAACAACATTATCTTTTTTGAACAATGCCAAGACCCGCTGATATTCTCTTTTGGCCAATTCATGACTTCGTTTAAGAATTTCAAGGCGTTTTCTGTTGGTTTTAAGGGTTGTCAAATAATCCTTTGGATCGATTTTAAAAAGAATCTCTCCTTTGGGAATAATCTCTCCGATTTTGAGTCTGGGGTGTATGTTGACAATTCTTCCGGAAACTTCGGAAGCAATGGGCACGACAGTCAATGCTTTGACTTCACCATATCCGGTTATAAATACTTGAACATCCTCCTTTTTAACCTTAATAGCTTCCACACGCAAAGACCGTTCGCTGTTTTGTGCCTCAGCCGGAGGTTTTTTTAACTGGATCAGCACTACCATTCCCGCTACACCGATCAAAAGAACCAGAATGCAAATGACAATGCTGGTGAACAAACCCATCCCCGGTTTTGATGACTTTTTTATGGCGTTTGATTCCATTGATGTTCCCTTTTTTCTTACAATGCAGACTTGACGGGCTCTAACACCTTAAATATTTTCGGTTATCAGCCCTTGAATTAGTATTGAAACTTTAATGGGTTCAGTTTTAAAATAGCATCGTGTTAGATTCGGATTACACAATTTTATTTAAGGAGGGGATTTTTTTCAACTTCTGTGTCCTACAGGTATCCTGATCTGGGTGAGTAACGCAACCCTTTTTTTTCCATTTAACCGGGATTAAACCAGCTTTATTTTGTTTAACCGAGATGCGAGCCTTCGTCTTTCATTTGCGGAACGTATTTCGCCGGTGCCAGTGAAGGTTATCCTGGGCCGGCCAGAAGCTTTCTTTTTCCGGCGTGAAGATGGGTCGATCGGTCAACGTGAGAATGTGCCCGGGATAGTTTTGCTCCTTCATAATACCTTTTGAAACCAAAACTTCATATTTTTTACCGACACTCATGAGCCCCTTGTCAAAAGACCAGTGGCAGAGCTTGCAAAGCGCCATTCCGTTGGTGGGCCGGTCGTCAAAGCTGTCTTTCCAGGGTTTGACGTGGGCGGCATCGACAATGGTGTGACCTTCGGGCGTGAGCATGCGGATGCCGCACAGGGCACACCGGTGACTGTAAAGGCTAATAATCGCTTTTCGAAATCCCTGGTCTCTGACCTTTTTCTTTTGTTCAGACGCTTCTGTATCCAGCCCAAAAGAGGCTTTTGTCTCTGAAACTTTCAGCAGTTGTT
>JAHECI010000229.1 GCA_024641825.1 Desulfobacterales bacterium
CGGATATGAATCTATTCGGGACTATCTCAGTCAAAAATTAGGGGTAAAAATGGGCGAAACCACATCCGACGGTTTGTTCACCCTTTTGCCCGTGTGCTGCATCGGTTATTGTGACCGGTCACCGGCCATACTTATCAACCGAAAAGTGTACGGTCCCCTGACCCCCGAAAAACTGGATAACATATTAGAAGAATTAAGAACAGAGGCCGGGTAAATGTATCCTCAAGTCCTTTTTCAAAATCGCAAGCCGGACCGGATTGCCACGCTGGAAGAATACCGGACAAGTGGCGGCTACGAGGCGCTGGCCAATGTTTTAAAGAACTTTTCTTACAAGGATGTTCAAGCCATGGTGCTGGATGCGTTGCTCCTCGGCCGGGGCGGGGCTGCGTTTCCGGCAGGGCGAAAAGTGATGACCGTGGCCGATGATGCGCCTTTCCCGAGATATATCATATGCAACGCCGATGAGATGGAGCCCGGGACTTTCAAGGACCGTGTATTGATCCATGCAGATCCCCACATGCTCATCGAGGGATTGATCATCGAAGGATATTCGGCACGGGCGGAAAAAGGGATTATCTTTATCCGGCCCGAGTATGAGAGTGCCGCCCGGATACTGGACCGGGAGATAGAGAAAGCCAGAGCAGCGGGTTACCTGGGCAACAACATTTTAGACAGCGGCTATGCTTTTGATATCGTGGTGCATCGAAGCGGGGGGCGCTATATCTGCGGGGAAGTGACGGCCCAGATCAATGCCCTTGAAGGCAAACGTCCGAATCCCAAACAACCCCCCCCGTATGCCACGGAGAAGGGTCTCTGGGGCCAGCCCACCGTTGCACACAATGTTGAAACCCTGATCTGTATTCCGCATATCATCCGCAATGGCCCCGAGTGGTTCCGAAACCTGGCGCTCACCGAAACCGGTTCAGGAACCAAAATTTTCTGCGTGAGCGGCAAAGTCAACCGGCCGGGATGCTATGAACTTCCCATGGGCATCCGTTTGAGCGAGATCATAGAAACCCATGCCGGCGGCATGCGGGATGGGGCGCAATTCAAAGCGTGCTTACCCGGCGGGGCTTCCACGGCGTTTTTGACCCCTGAATTCTATGACATCGAGATGGATTTTGAAACCCTGAAAAAAGCCGGGCACCGGCTGGGTACCGGTGCGATCATGGTGTTTGATCATAAGACCTGTCTGGTTGAAGCCACGTTGAATCTGACCGAGTTTTTTGCCCGGGAATCCTGCGGCTGGTGTACGCCCTGCCGGGAAGGCTTCCCATACCTGCGCGATCTGCTTTGGCGCATTGAACACGGTCAGGGTCAGGAGGAATATGTTTCGACCATCAAGCAAATGTGCCATCATCTGTGGAATGCTTACTGTGCTTTTGCGCCCGGCGGGATTGCACCCATAGAGAGCCTTTTGACCTATTTTGAAGATGAAGTGTACGCGCACATTCGAGAAAAAAAATGTCCATTTAAAAATAGTGAACAGTGAACAGTGAACAGTGAACAGTGAACAGTGAATAGTGAATAGAAAAGAGGAAAGAGGATAGAGAAAATAGGAAATAGGAAAAAGAAAAGAGAAAATAGGAAAGAGAAAAGAGGAAAAAGGATAAAGGAGTAAGGATCAAGGATTAAGGATTAAGCAAGAAGTTTAATTTGTTCGATTTGTTTTATTGGTTCAATTTGTTTTTGGAACAAAGGATATAAAGCAAGTTTTAAGGGTTAGGATGCAGAAAAAGGGTGAATAGTAAACATTAACCAATCTAACCAATTAAACCAATGTAACCAATAAAACGATCCAAACGATCTAAACCATTTAACAATCAACAATCATCAATCGTCAATCCTTTATAAGGGTTTTTCATGCCGAAGCTGATTATCGACGACCAGGAAATCGAAGTTACAGAGGGGACCAAGGTGATTGATGCTGCCGAAAAACTGGGCATCGTGATTCCGCGGTTCTGCTTTCATCCGGCCCTGGGATCTGTCGGGGCCTGCCGGGTATGTGCGGTCAAATTTTTGCAGGGACCTTTCAAAGGCGTGCAGATGAGCTGTATGATCGATGCCAAGGATGGCATGGTGGTATCGACCACGGATGAAGAGGCCGTCGATTTCCGTAAACATGTTATCGAATGGCTGATGATGAACCATCCCCATGATTGCCCGGTGTGCGATGAAGGCGGTCATTGTTTGCTTCAGGATTTGACAATTGCCGGCGGCCATGGAATCAGACGTTTTCAGGGGAAAAAACGGACCCATTTTGATCAGTATCTGGGGCCGTTGATCCAGCATGATATGAACCGTTGTATCCAGTGCTACAGGTGCTCACGGTTCTATCAAGAATTTTCAGGTTATCGCGATTTGGGCGTTATGCAAATCGGCAGCCGCGTCTATTTCGGCCGATACAAAGCAGGTACGCTGGAAAGTCCGTTTGCCGGAAATCTCACGGATATCTGCCCAACCGGTGTTTATACTGACAAACCGTCACGGTTCTTTGGGCGGCGATGGGATTATGAGCGCAGTCCGTCTGTCTGCATCAACTGCTCTCTGGGGTGTCATACCGTGGCCAGCGCACGCTATCGTCAAATTGTGAGGCAGGAAGCAAAATTCAGCGAGGCGGTCAATGGTCATTTTATCTGCGATCGCGGAAGATACGGTTTCTATTATGCCGGACAGGATAAACGTCCCAGGCAACCTCGAACTCGTGGAGAAGAGGCTTCATGGGAAAATTCTCTCCGGACGGCATTTGATGAATTGGATCGTATCAGTCGGGAATCCGGTCCTGCTGCCGTTGCCTGTGTGGGCTCTGTGAGGAGCAGCCTGGAAACCCAGGCAGCTTTAAAGCGCCTTTGCCGAACAAAAGGCTGGAATGGGCCCGTATACGGGATGGATCCCGACATCGAAATAAAGGTTAAAACCGCTGCATTCGAACTCGATTCTGATTTGGCCGTTTCCCTGGGAGACCTGGAAAACGCCGACTATATACTGGCGGTTGGTGTTGATCCTGTCAATGAAGCCCCTATGCTGGCCATGGCCATGCGTCAGGCTCAGAGAAAGGGGGCTAAAATTGTTCTTGCGGATCCAAGGCCGATCGGGCTGCCTTTCGATTTTAATCATCTGCCGGTGGTTCCCGATGCCATGGACCTTTGGCTTAATCTTTTGCTGAAACACATGGTCGAATCCGCTACTGCCCAAACGCCTGGAGCCAAAGCCCCTAAAAGCTTGGATGGAACCGTGTCTGAAGATATGACGCGCCTTTGGAATCCGGATCAGATGGAAGAAGTGGCAAGAGGCCTTGGTCAGAGCTTGCGACCCGTGATTGTTTGCGGCACGGAAATTGTACCGAAAACCGTCCCCGGCCTGGCTGCCGACTGTGCACGGCACTTAAAATCCATGAAAAAGTCGTCGGGCCTGTTTTATCTGTTCACCGGAGCCAATGCCTTTGGTGCCGCTCTACTTTCGGAATTCGAGACCTCTTTCGAGAAAATCCTCACGGAAATCGAAACCAAAACCGTTCGGGCGCTGGTGCTGGTGGAAAGCGATCCCTATCTGAATTTCCCGGATCGAACCCGATTGGAACGGGCTCTTGAACGGCTCGATATGCTCGTTGTACTGGATTATCTGGATTCCCGTAGTGTTCGGGATGCCGATGTGTTTTTGCCGACCATGACCCTGTATGAAGCCGGTGGTTTCTTTATCAATCAGGAGGGAAGGGTCCAAAAAGTATCCGCTGCATTTCAGGGCGGCCGTCCCATAGTCCAGGTCAGCGGCGGGAGCCATCCGCCCCGGTCCTTCAGAGATGATATCCCCGGCCATGAAGCCAGGCCTGCCTGGCAAGCGCTGGAAGAACTTAGCGAAGGAACGTCTGAATCTCGAAAAAATGAAATGTACACCGAACTCATGCAATGGCTGGTCGAAGCCCATCCAATGTTTTCGGATATTTTACCCGTTGATGCGTTTCCGGATACCGGCATCCGGCTCAACCCCGGACAAGGCATACGGACCCGTATTCAACGGGATCGACCCGTTGCACCTCATTCGGATTTTAAACCTGACAACGATCTGGAATTGATCACCGTGGACTGGACCTTCGGTACCGAAGAACTGTCTGTCCGTTCTCCGTATCTCCGGCAGATGGAAAAGGACCCCTGTCTGTTTTTGTCAAAAATAGATGCGGCCCAACTGGGAATTTCCGACGGCGACAAGATAGTCATTCGAACGGATGAAGGAAATATTGATGTTCATGCGGCTGTGGTCGAGAATATGGCTTCCGGAATTCTCGTGTTGCCCAGGCATCACAGACTCGATTGGCAGCATCTTAAGGCCCTGAAGATGACCCTTAACAAAAAGCAGATTCTCGGAATAAATGAGGATGGGTGATGTTGAACTGGATTGCCGGATTGATTCTTCTGATAATTAAGCTGGGGGTGGTGCTGGGTATTATGCTCTTTTTCGCCGCCTATCTGGTATGGGCGGAACGTAAGCTCCTGGCGCGGCTGCAGGTCCGTTACGGCCCAAATCGGGCCGGAAAGTTCGGCCTGCTTCAGCCCATTGCCGATACCATCAAGATGATCACCAAAGAAGATATCGTTCCGGAAGCAGTTGACCGGGTGATCTTCCTCCTTGCTCCGGCAGTGGTTGCCTCTACGGCACTTCTCATGTTTGCCGTGGTTCCCTTTGGATCCAGCATGAAGATTTGGGGCCGGGAAATACCCCTGGTAATATCGGATCTCAACGTGGGACTCTTATATGTTTTTGCCTTATCCTCCCTGGGTGTCTATGGTGTTGCCCTGGGCGGCTGGGCTTCCAATTCAAAATTCGCTCTGTTAGGCGGTATTCGGGGTGCTGCTCAGATGATCAGTTATGAACTCTCTCTGGGTCTATCTCTGGTTCCCATCGTCATGCTCGCTCGTTCTTTCAGCCTGGTGGATATCGTGCAGGCCCAGGCAAATTATCCCTTTATTCTTGTACAGCCGATTTCTTTTATTATCTTTTTTATCAGTGCCATGGCGGAGAGCAAGCGGATTCCATTCGATCTTCCCGAAGCGGAGAATGAGCTGGGTGCCGGTTTTCACACGGAATACAGCGGGATGCGTTTCGGCCTTTTCTTCATCGGCGAATATGTCCATATACAGGTTTTAGGGGCGCTGGCGGCGGTTTTTTTTCTGGGCGGCTGGCGTGGTCCATGGATGCCTGCCCCGGTCTGGCTGATATTAAAAATCATGATGGTGGCCTTGGTTATGATCTGGATACGCGGGACACTGCCACGCCTGCGGTACGATCAACTCATGGCCCTGGGCTGGAAAATACTGATTCCCGTGGCGTTGATCAATATTTTGATTACGGGGGTGTTTGTATTAATCTAAGCGTTAAGGCAGAAATAGGAAATAGGAGAGAGGAAATAGGATAGAGAATAAGGGAGATTATGGATGAACGTGAATGAACACAAATCAATTTAATAATATTTATGTTCATTTGGGGCTATTTTCGGTTATCTATTTTCTAATTCCTCTTTCCTCTTTTCTAAAAGACGAGACATTGTTTAGAATTTCATATTTTGGTTTAGCCTGCTAAAAACATTACAAGGCAGTTTTATGACAGAAATTAACGATCAGCATGATAGTGAAAAGGATTCGGGTGAAACGGTTGTGTCAGAGGCTTTGGAGGTTTTAAAGGCGTTTGCAGAGGGATTTGCCACGACCTT
>JAHECI010000230.1 GCA_024641825.1 Desulfobacterales bacterium
AAGAAAGAACCGCTGAGTTATTCCGAAGCAGGTAAGGTTGCAGCATTGATCCGGCAAAATACTCAGGATGTCAATCAGGGAGAGTATCATCCGGAGGATCTTGAAAGACTGATGGCTTTTGCAACGCCTGAAAAAATTGAGGAAGAGATGCAAAGAGGTTATCTGGCCATGCTGTTAAACGACGAGGAAGATCTTATCGGCTGTGCGCTTGTCGTTCGAAGAGGAATTAGGCTTGTCATAAAAACATTGCAGGTTAAAATGAATTACTGCCGAAAAGGCTACGGTTCACTTCTGTATGAACAGTGCGAAAATTTGTTCAGACACATGGGTATGAATGCGATAGAAGTTGAAGTTCCCAAATTCCCGCGTTCGGAAGCTTTCTACAAAAGTCACGGATTTGTGAAAACCGGAAATCCAACCCCGAAAGATCTACACTTTGCCATGTTCAAGTATATTTGATCAATTCTTCGCTAATTCAACACCACATCGATGATCTCTTCCAACTCATTTATTTTGAAGATCTTAAGATCTTTTTGGATATCTTCGGGGATATCTCTGATGTCCGCCTCGTTTTTGTCAGGGAATACCACTGATGTCACGCCGGCCCGGTGAGCAGCCAGAGCCTTTTCCTTAACGCCGCCCACCGGAAGGATTCTGCCGCTCAGCGTCAACTCACCGGTCAGCGCCACATTTCTCTTGCAGGACCTCTCCGTTAACAGACTGATGAGTGCAACGGCGATGGTCAGGCCGGCCGAAGGCCCATCTTTCGGGATGGCACCGGCAGGTACATGAATGTGGATGTCATGGGTTTCGAACATGTTGTCCGAGATATTCAGAGAAGCTGCGTGGCTTCGAATGTAACTCATAGCCGCATGTGCCGACTCCTTCATCACATCTCCCAATGACCCGGTGAGAATAAGATTCCCTTTTCCTTTCATTTTAGCGGCTTCAATAAAGATGATCTGCCCTCCGGCTTCTGTCCATGCCAGCCCGGTGGCCACCCCCACCCTTTCTTTGGCTCCCGCAATTTCAAAATAAAACTTTCGAGGGCCCAAAAAATTCTCTACGATTTCCGGAGTTAGAATATTCGATTCATTTTTATGCTCGCCGCGCAATGTTTCACGGGCGATTTTACGGCAGATGGAAGCGATCTGACGCTTGAGATTTCGTAATCCCGCTTCTCGAGTGTACTCCCGGATGATTTTGTGGATGGTTTCTGATGTGAAAACCGGCGGGTTTTCAGTAAGACCGGTTTCTTCGATTTCCTTGGGGATTAAATAATGAGTTGCGATTTTCTCTTTTTCTTCTTCCGTATACCCCAACAGGGTAATCACCTCCAGCCGGTCCAGCAGGGGGCCGGGGATGAGATCCAGGGCGTTTGCGGTGGCGATGAACATCACACGAGACAGGTCAAAGGGAACATCCAGGTAATGGTCCACAAAATGCGTATTCTGTTCAGGATCAAGGACCTCCAGTAATGCAGCGGCCGGATCTCCTTTGAAATCACGGCCGATTTTGTCGATTTCATCGAGCATAATCAAAGGGTTTTTTGTTTCCGCACGGCGAATTTCCTGAATAATTCTTCCCGGCAACGCGCCGACATAGCTTTTACGGTGCCCTCTTATTTCGGCCTCATCTTTCATGCCGGCCAGAGATATGCGGACAAATTTTCGTTCCAAGCTCCTGGCAATTGACATTCCCAGAGACGTTTTTCCGGTGCCGGGGGGGCCGGCAAAACAGAGTACCGGACCTTTGGGCTCTAAGCGAACTTTTTTCTTATACAGCGCTTTTTGGATGGTTGAACGGATTTCATCGAGTTTTAACGGTTTGGTCAGATAGTGGTACGATCCCTTTTTCATGGCCTCAATGGCCGTGGATACAGTAGCATACCCTGTTATGATGATCACTTCGGTACTTGGGTTGACCGCTTTGGCTTTTTCCAGAACCGTCATGCCGTCGACTTTTCCCATTTTAAGATCCGTGACGATAACATCGAAGGCGCTTTTCCCCAAAAAATCCAACGCTTCGGACCCGTTTGAAGCAGTATTGACGTGATAGCCGTCTTTTTTAAAAACATGTTCCAGATTCTGGCGGGTAATTTTTTCATCATCTACCACCAGTATCTTGTGCTGCCCCGACATCTTCAAAATCCTGACGGAAAGATGCTCCAGAATGCGGTCTTTTATCTTGGCCAATCCAAAATGATCTTCATTGAGGATCGATTCGGCCCGTCTAATATCGAGGTTGTCATTGGTCATTCTGGTCCAGGGGAGACTCACCAGATAATCGATATAGTTGATGCCGATGGTATATTCAGCGCTTGATGGCGAGGTTTTCATCAGGCGCTCTATTTCTTTGTAAGCGACCTTTTCTACCGGTTCGGGCATCTTGGCCCTTTGCACGTCTTCTTTTAATTCATAGAGTTCCGATGGCAGTTCCTTCATTTGTCCTTTTTCTTTCTTAAATATTCGCATGATAGGATTCCTTTGTTGTGTGTATAAAATCAGATTCAACTGCGGTGCGCAATAATTTTTTGTTAGAGGTTTATAAGAGATTATTCGGCGTTGCAATATGCAACGAGACCTTCTTTTTTTGCAATACTGTATAACCATTTAATATTAAACTATATATTTTCAACTCCCAAAAAACCATTGCAGGTTGCAACGTTTTTATTAAGATATTTTACCCATGTCAATATAGATATTAAATCAATATTATCAATAGGATATAATTTATTTGCCTGTATTGGCACAGGAGTTGCTCTAAGATGGGTCAACAGCGAAAAAAACATTGAACGAAGGAGGATTCAGACATGTTTAAATTTAAAGAGACTTTCGACAGATTGATGGCGGCAATTACCTTTGCCCAGGCCAATGAACATGAGATTGCACTCGATATCATGCATGACCGCCCGGAAAAAGAACGCCGAAGAAAGGCAGAAGACCGTGTTCGTCGCAGCGAAGAGACCCGTTCGGAGTTGCGTATTTAGCCGAGTCCATGGGTTAACGTGTAAAAGGGGATGAAAATGAAAAAAGTGTTATTGACCATAGACGGTATGACTCCAGACCAAAAGGCATTTCACTACGCAGTTGCGCTTTGCAAGCGGATAAAGGCGGAGTTGAACATATTTCAGATTATCAGGCCCCGGTATTATCGTAAGTATATGGAAAAGATTCGAAAAAATGCCTCGCTTGTAAGAAGGGTTGTGGATAGCGCCATGGTAGCAGCCACCTTTGCGGAAGCCGGCGAGCATGAGACCGCCCTGGATATGATGGCTGAGGCTTCGAAGCAGATTGAACAGCTCTTGCAGGAATCGGAAAAAGCAGGCGTCCATTGTCGCTTTTCAATCAAGTCAGGGGATCCGGAGAAAGAGATCATCGAATATGTCAACGACCATCGGGACGTTATTTTGACCATTTACGATGCTTTTGATGTCAATGGAACCGTCGATATCCCTGAAAAGAAAAGCACCCTTGCAAAAATAAAAAGAAATTTATCCGTGCCCCTGGTCACGGTTCACAGTTAATAATCAATAAAAATATATATCAGATATATATAACAGAGGAGGAGATAAAAATGGCTGGAATCTTTGGAAGAATCAAACAAAAGTTGAGTAGAGCCGGCAGTAAAATGGACAAGTATCAGGAGGCGATTACCTTTGCCCAAGCCGGTGAATCCGAATATGCCGTGGAGACAATGGCTGAAAAAAAGGAAGCTCAGGCGTCTACAAAATTGCTGGTTATGGGCAGAGAAAGCGATTTTTCAAAGGAGATCATCGATTATGCCCTGGAAATGGCGGAGCGGATGTCCTATGAAATTATAGCCTTGAATACGGCACCGTTGTCCTGCGAAACATTCAAGCTGTTTTCATCTTCACGCAACCAGGTCTGTGAAGAGTTTAAGAGCATGTCTGAAAAAAATGCCGGTTTGTTTCAGGAAGCGGCTGTTGAAAAAGGAATTCCTTTTCACCACATCGTGATGTTCAGCGAACCCGAAGAGGCGCTGCAATCCATCACCAGAGAGCATAAAGACATTTCTTTTGTGGTGTCGGAGACAGTGGAAGATCGTGCTGATAGCAGAATAGAGGAGGGTGAGCGACTCCGTACCAATCTTTTCGTTTATTCCATGGTGTAACGCGGAATATTGGATCTTAGAAGTTATCGGTTTTTTGAGGGGCAGAATGCCTCATTGAGAAATGATTCGTGAAATCCCATCGAAAAACGACAACCCGTTGTCTGCATAAAACCTTAAAATCCGGCCTTTGCAAAAAAGGCCGGATTTTTTTTTGGCCTCATCTAATAAGGCTTTTTAGCCATATCGGGGAGCAAAACTTGAGAATCGCTTATCCGATAATCATAATTACCTCGCCGGTGGCGACTTCCGAGTCTTTTTGAACCCGAATTTCCTGAACAATACCGTCCATGGTAGTGGTGATATTATTTTCCATTTTCATGGCTTCCATGGTCGCCACGGTTTGACCCTTGACCACCGGGTTTCCAACTTTGACCTTGACATCCATGATGCGTCCGGGAATAGGGGCAACGATTTCACCCTTGGCTTGTGCTTTTTGGGGAGCCGGAGCGGCAGCCGGTGCCACCGGTTTCGTCGGCGCTTTAATACGTTCCGTTGCCGGTGTCGACACTTTGGGAGGTGTCGGGGCTGATTTCGGAGACCGCACCGGTGTCGGTGCCTTGGCGGTTACCGGCGCAGCAACACCGGACGGTGTTGGACGCAAAGTGGGCGAGACGGCTTCGATGTCTTCGTAGTTTTCAATCAGGACATCAAAGAGTTGGCCGTTGACATTTACTTGGGCAATGCCCTCCTTGATGTCATTGATTTCAACTTCAAACTTTTGGTCGTTGACTGCGATTTTATATTTCATAAAAAATCCTCATCGATTCTGTAAGCGATTATCGCGGTTTGTGGGTATGGATCGAGCGTTCATGATCCGTTCGCGGCCCTGCCGTGCCCAGGGTGATATTGTTGGAGTAAAAAAATGGGAGGTTGCCGTGGGTTGTTGTTCGGAAAGATGCAACTGCAAGGCAACACAGATGGCTGTGGCCAGTTCCGATCCCACTGCCTCAGCCGGCTGAATATCGGGTGTTGCCGCTGCCGGTGGCAATTGAATCTCTTTTGCCCTTTCCTCCTTTTTTCTGTCAAGCATCTGAAAGACCTTGCCTGAAATGATCATGCCGATCATAAGGATGGACAGAACAAGAAAAATGCCGAAGAACCGGATAAAAAGGGTTCCCAGGGCATATCCCCAAAAGGAGTCCTTGGGGCCTCCCGCCAGAGTAATCCGGCCGTCGGCCGTGCCGTCACTGTCAAACGGTCCCCCATCCTTAATGGAAACCACCAGTTTTTGGACCAGATCGGGAAGGCTCAAGTTCTGTGCATCAGCGTTCATCCAGGGTTCTTTTGAATTTCGGTTATATACCCAATATTGGGTCGAGCTGCTGAAAAAATCCGACGTTATGAATACTTTAACCTCTCCGCCCGGAGAAACCTTGTCAATTTTGATCATAAAAAGTTCGGATTTGAAATCCTTATTGTCGACGTCGGGATGCTCAGCCTCTTTAAAATCCATGCCTTGAACATCGATGAGACGTCCGCCTGAAACCTGGAAGTGGATCGCAACGCTGGTGCTTTTTGCGCGGGGAATGAG
>JAHECI010000231.1 GCA_024641825.1 Desulfobacterales bacterium
CCTGTGGGCCAGTATGAAGTCCACGTACCACGCGGGATCTGCGTCCTTCGGCCAATCCATACGAAATCGGGCATACCACCAGCCTTTTTCGGCATCTACCGCCTTTTGTCCAACCGATTCGGGTTCAATCAGTTGGACCTTGCCGATCGACGCACAACCGGAAACCGCAACTGCCACCAGCAACCCCATTAACCAGAACGCGTGCTTTCTTTTTCGCAAGCCAAGCCTCCTTTTTGCTCTCAGGGTTCGGGGGTGAACTATAGAGGAACAGCCGCTGAAGGTAAATTTCCTTTGCCTTGGGGCAAAGATAGCTTCAGAGCCTATCAGTAAATGAAAAAAACTTCCGAATGAAGCTTTAGATCACAGCCTAATCCACTGTTTTTAAAGGTTTTTACTGAGAATCCCGCCGAAGGCATCAGCCGGAATATGCATGCTTCCAATTCCAACCCCAACCTCTGCCCTCTGATCTCCGACTTCTGACTTCTGTCCTCTACCCGTACTTTTTCTCTTAAAAGTGTATTTTAGGCTCCCAAAATGTACCTTTAAGGCTTTATTTGACGCAAATTTTAAATAAATTACTCGTTATATCAATATATTCCTGTGGCCCGACCCCTAAAGAAAGTAAGTCCATCTTCAATATGTTAGCTTTTTGGGGCCCCGTTCTCTCCTTTTTTTTCCTTCTATTCTTTCTATTGGATCATTTACATAGACTTTTCCAAGTCCAATTGCCGAAGTAATCGTTCCACCTTTTTTATCTTCACTAATTCCCTCTGAATACCCGAGATCTACCGGAACTTTACCTCTTCCACCTTGTGCATCTACTACATAAACAGGGCGGAGAAAACCTGTAGTGCCACCGCAAAGGTCTCTACAGATTTCTTTTCCTTTGGATACTGCTGTTCTAAAATGACCTGTTCCCTCAACAAGATCAGCGTAGTATAGATAATATGGCCTTACTCCCATTTTACCGAGGCTGTGTATCAGGTCTCGCATGACATCTGTGTCATCGTTAACACCCTTTAGCAAAACCGTTTGATTCCCTATTGGAATCCCCAGTTCCCTTAAGATTTTGATGGCCTTATAGCTTTCATTATTTATTTCTTTTGGATGATTAAAGTGCGTGTTTATGTAAAGCTGCGGGTTTTTAGGGGACTGGGGTGTATGTTTTCTTAGCACCTCAATTAATTCTTTATCTTCAATAATCTTTTGCGGCCAGACGCACGGGACTCTTGTACCGATTCTTATTAATTCGAGGTGTTGAATTTCTGTTAGTTTTCCCAAGATGTCATCAAGTCTGTTGTTGGGAATCAATAGTGGGTCTCCACCAGAGAGTAATACGTCTCTAATATCTTCGTGAGATGCAACATATTGAATTCCCTTTCTAATATCCTCCATAGATGGGTTCTTTCGGTCGTCACCGACTTTTCGTTTTCTGGTGCAGAATCTGCAATACATTGCGCACTCGTTTGATACAAGCAATAAAACCCTGTCAGGATATCTGTGAACGATTGTCCTTGGACCGCCAAGCGGAATATCCCCTTCCTCATCCAATGGATCTTCTGACAGGTCCATATAATGCTCAAGTTCCTGGACATCAGGAATTGCCTGTTTCCAGATACTGTCATTCATTTTTTCAATCAGGCCGAGGTAATAAGTATTTACCCTCATAGGATATTTGGCAATTACATCCTTGAGTCTGGGATCAACTCTTGCCTTCTGCGCAACAAGCCATTTCTCCAAATCTTCGAATGACCTTATAGCGTTTCTTAAAATATCTTTGTATGCCATAAATGATTCTCCTTTGGTTAGTTACTTGATATTGGGCAAATTACCGTTAACATGGAACGGATGTGTTGATCAATTGCTTTCGTTACTTCATGCAACGCTGCGCTTCACAGGCCATGAGGTACGAGCGGTTACTTGTGCAGGCGAATGTTAGATCCGTTTTTTCAATTGATCAGCAACCGATTGATTCAGTAAATTCTGGGCTTCGATGAGTTTTTTATACTTTGATTCTATTTTTTCGATATTTCGAGACAGAATAGCCTTCAATAAGTCGCCTTCCATTTCAGCAACATCGATTCTTTCATAATAGTCCATAGTCTCTTTAAGATGTGCGATAACGATCTTACCTGTCAAGATTGGGTGGTTGTTCGTTACATTTGCATCCTCAAATCTTGTTCCATGTTCAAGTTCAACTTCTAAACCTTTTCGGAAAGCCTCAAGGGGAATATTCATCCCTTTGGTATTCACAATATTGAGGATCGTGAATGCCTCTTCCTCCGAAACAGTTGGATCCGTGATTTTGGACCAGTCTCGCAAGCCAATTTCTTTGCAGACTCTTTTTACTTCATCAGCAGTTATATACTCTGGCAGTTTCATGTTTTTCTCCTTTCTTTTTTAAATTGCTGAAAATATAATTTAAAATGGTTTTTTCGCTATTCAGGCTTTGCCCCATTCCTGCTTATCCCCGGTCCACTCCGCGACCGGTTTTCGCCAGGATTCCTAGAACTGTTTCCTCCATGCTGGCGCTTCGACCGACCAGCCGGGCGGACATTTTGGGAAACCCGCTGATTACGGCCATCAGGACCGATGCCGTGTATGGAACCGATTGGATTAGCAGCATGATCTCCCACAGGTAAGCATCGGGTGAATTCATGGGCGTATACCGAGCCACGGCATATGCGGCCAACCACAGAGACAACATAAACAAGCCCTCTTCCCGAACGGCGGCCAGGGCGCTGGATAGGGGCTGGGCAACGGCCATCTTTGGGGTGCGGAAAAAAGCCCGGCCTTTGCGCACAAGTCCAGCGAGCACCGCCAGACCGATAACGTGTGTCAGCGCCAGTCCCGCCAGGGCGGCGGCCGCGGTCTGACGGGGGTTGGCCCCCACGCGGGTAGTGTAAAGGTGAATCATTTTGACTATTTTGAAACAGAACAGCGTTAGGGGCAGTGCCGCAAACACAATCAGCGGTGGGTCCACTTTTTTGGGCAACCACAACATGCCTAAAGACCAGGCCAGGGCGGTGAAGTTAAAGGCCAGATTGAAGCCATCGGCCAACCACGGCAGCCAGCCGGCGACGAAATGGTAACGCTGTCCCATGGTCAGGCCGCTGCGACCCAACAGAGCGCCCAAGTGGTACCGCATGATCTGCATTGCACCGAAGGCCCAGCGGAAGCGCTGTTTTTTGAAATCAATGAAGGTATCGGGCATCAACCCCTTGCCGTAGCTGCGGGGTAGGTAAATCGCATCGAAACGGTGTTTGATGATGCGCAGCCCTAGTTCGGCGTCCTCTGTAATGCACCACTCAGCCCAGCCACCCACGTCTTCCAGCGTTTGTCGGCGGACCAGGGTCATGGTGCCGTGCTGGATGATGGCGTTGCGCTCATTACGCGTGATCATACCAATGTAGAAAAAACCGCGGTATTCGGCGTGCATCATGGCTTTGAATGCACAGATGTCGCCGTCGAGGTAATCCTGAGGGGCCTGTACGATGGCCGTGGACGGGTTTTGAAACAGGGGTACGAGGTCCTTGAGCCAGTCCGGGTGAACCTGGTAGTCGCTGTCGATCACTGCAACGATCTGGGCGTCGGATGCCGTCCGGGCGAGGGCATAGTTCAAGGCACCGGCCTTGAAGCCGGCCAGCGGATCGACATGAAAAAACCGAAATTGGGGGCCAAGTTTATCGCAGTGTGCCGCCACAGGTTGCCACGTTTCAGGATTTTTTGTGTTGTTGTCGACAACGATGACCTCAAAGTCGGGATAGTCCAGTTTTACAAGCGAATTCAAGGTTTCAATAATCATATCGGGCGGTTCATTGTAAGCCGGCACGTGAATCGAGACCTTGGGTTTCGCGGACGGGTCTGCTTGTGCCGATACGAGCAGGCGGGAGCGGTAGAGCGCCCAATAGGCCTCGGCCCACTCGTGAGCCTCTGCCAACAAAATGAGCATAACGCCGATCAGGCCGATAAAAAGGAGTAAACCGACAACCATGATGTAGGGCGACAGATATTGATGACTATAGTCATAAACGACCCAGACGGCAGTGGTGGCGGCAAAAAAGGCTATGATGGCCAAGAAGCTTCGACCGCCCCGGCGCAGGGCGCTGCTGTCGAGCAGCAGCAGGCTGAGAATGATCAGCGCCACCACCACCGACAGGGCTGCCAGTATCTGCCAGTGGGGAATGCGAACCACCGGCGCCGTAAAGGGAAACTTGGGTTGGCGGTATACGTCGTAAACACCCCAGTAGGCACCCACCGCTCCTTCACCAGCCTTCTTCCAGGGCTGGTCGAAGGCTTCCATCAAGTAATAAATGTAGCGCTGCTGTTCGGCCTGCTCCAAAAACCGCCTCAGGAAAAGGGCCTCATTGGCGACCGAGGCTACGGCGGACTTCCGGGTACGGCCGTTGCTGGGCCAGCCTACCTCGGCAATCACGATAGGCATACCCGGAAAAG
This sequence comes from Desulfobacterales bacterium, assembly GCA_024641825.1. Classification (GTDB taxonomy): domain Bacteria; phylum Desulfobacterota; class Desulfobacteria; order Desulfobacterales; family UBA11574; genus JAAXQD01. Next base: position 4,456 of record JAHECI010000231.1, read on the forward strand.
TGCGCCGCAGCAGGTCAATTTTGTCGATCAAGTAGCTTTCGGCCTGGATGACGTCTACGCCCTCCCAGTAAGGGAGCATGTGTACAGCAATGTAATCCACGTGCCTAACCAGGTCCGGGTGCTTGATCCACACGTGCCATGGTTCGGCGGTGCTCACCGGCTGATAAACCGCCTCCCGCATATGGTCGAGATGGCTGAAAAGCTCGTCCTTGGGAACGTCACCCCGCAGCACTACTTCGTTACCGACAATCAAGCGCACCACGTTGCGATGTGTCCAGGCCAGCCGTTTGGCGATGAGAACTTCTTGAAGGTTTCGCTGCTTGTCGTCGCCGATCCATACACCCAGGGCCACATTGATGCTGTGCCTGGCGGCGATCTCAGGGACATTGGCCAACGGGCCGTCAACGGTGTAGGTTCTGACGGAATGGGTCTTTTGGGAAAGCAGTGCAAGATCTTCTTCAATCTCTTTCTCGGATGGGTATACACGGGCAATGCCATCCTGACCGGCGCGAAACGGGGAGAAGGAAAAACCTTGAATACGGCTGGGCCAGGGCGGCTCAGGGATCGGACGGTTGAAATAGGCCCATAGGCTGACCGTCATTATCGTAAAGGCAATGGCGATAATCAAATCGGCGAAAATCGTGGAACGGCTCAAATGAAGACTCCTGTACTTATTTTGATTTTGGGGACGGGCCACGATAACCAACTATAATAACAAAAAAAGAAGCCTAAAATAGGCCCTAAAATCGTCTCAAAGGACTCTTTTTGACCCCAAAAATTCAATTGATTGTTTTTGTCTAAAGAATATGTCATTTTGTAGGATTTGCCAAGTGTTATCATTATTCAGGCTTTGCCCCCGTTCCTTGTATTCCTTTCCGGAGAAGCTGCTGACATTTAGGGCAACAAGAGTTTGATGAGCGATAGAATCATCCATTGGAAAAAGCGAATTACAGGGTCGAGAACACCTAAATAAAGCAGCGCGATGATAATAAAAAATCCATACCGCTCAAGACGGAAAAGGAAATCTTGGATGCTTGGGGATGCGAAACCCATAAGAATTTTCGACCCGTCGAGAGGCGGCAGTGGAATCAAGTTAAAAGCGGCCAGAATGATGTTGATCTGCGCAAAATAATAAAGAAGCACGGCAGGCATACTTGAGGGAGAAAGGGACAGCAACCGACTCAAAAAAAGAGCAATAAACGCCAATAG
>JAHECI010000232.1 GCA_024641825.1 Desulfobacterales bacterium
CTGCGGCATACAGGGAGTATGCCTCCCCGAAAACCCTTGTGCGGCCTTGATCCGAACAAAAATTGCTCATTTATGAATTGGAAACGCAACGTGCCTATTTAACAATTGTGGATGGGCACTAATTAAGGAGTTGACATCATTCAATTTGTCATATAATTTTTTATCATAAGTTATAGATTCGACGCCCATACGTCCTGCCGATAAAATCCGGCGGATCGTGTCCGCGGATTTCTTATCGCTTAAAGGTTTGATGGTTTTGCAAAGGTCGGCTTTCTTTGAAACGGTCAATCCATATCAAAAACATCTGATATGGATTTTTCTCAAGACGTCTAAAACGAAGATCGAAAATAAGGATTCCTTCCATGATTACGGTCGAAAATGAAAGCAGCATCTATGAAGTCAACGCCCGCCTGTTTAAAATCCTTGCTCATATGTCCGAAGCCGAAAGGCTGGAACTCCGGTCCGTCTTAACACCCGGTCGGACCCAGGGCGAAAATGGAAAAGACTTGTCTCGGTCGATTATCAATTTGCCCCTAGTAAAAAGGCAGGACCTTTTGGGAAAGCTGGAGAACTGGCACCACTCCAAACGGCTGGAGCTCAGGGAGTATCTTCGGAAAAATACCTTTATCCCTGCAGAGTGCACCAGTGACGGGCTCAATTTTACGGATGTGATTCAGGATATCAGTCATGGCGGTGTTTTTATCCAGACCAACGGCAACTTTTATGTGGAGCAGAAAATTTCCATGACCTTTTCCATCCCCAAATCTGAAAAAGACATCACCGTCAGCGGTATGATTATCCGGGTCGATTCTCAAGGGATCGGCGTAAAATTCGATGCGCTGTTACCCGATGTTTAATCCACGCCGCCACACGTCTTGTCCGCCCAAAATCCCCAGAGAACCACGGGTAAACCTCCCCTTTAATATATTCTTTTTTCGAATCTTTTCATATTATGCCCTCTTTTTTCGAATCGAATCAAGGGCATCGTTGGGACCCAGGAGAATCAAATCTTCGTCGTTTTTCAAAACATATTTTCCCGTTGGAATCATCTCGAACCGGCCTGAAACGGCCTGCTTGACGGCTAAAACCTGAACGCCGTATCGATTGATCAAATCGAGGGCTTTTAATTCCTGGCCCACAAAATCGTCCGGGGGAGCCAGTTCTATGATCGAATACCCTTCGAGAAACGGCAGATAATCGAGGACGTTGGGGTTGTGAAGCTTCTCGGCCAGAGAGACGGCCAAATCTCTTTCCGGGAACAGAATTTCATCGGCACCCACCTTGCGGAGAATGCGGCCGTGGGAATCTGTAATGGCCTTTGCATATATTTTTTGAATCCCGATATCCTTGAGGTTGAGGGTCACAAGAATCGAAGCGCTCAGGTCCGTCCCGATGCAGACCACCGCAGCGTCCATATCCTTGATCAAAAGGGTTTCTACGGTCTTTCGATCGGCAGCGTCCGCCACCACCGCCTGGGTCACACTGTCTTTGATTTTCTGAATCAGCGTTCGATCTTTATCCATGGCCAGTACGTCATGGCCTTTTTCATAAAGATGTGTTGCCAGGTAATATCCAAAGGTTCCAAGTCCTATGATCGCGAATTGTTTCATCTTCCACCTCATCCCACCATAATGGTTTCTTCCGCATAATAATACCGGGATATGGAATCGCGGCTGACGGCTACACCCACCACCAGCGGTCCCAGGCGTCCCACGAACATGATACCGGAAAGGATTATTTTACCCATGTCCGAAAGCCCCGGGGTGGTTCCTGTTGAGAGTCCCACCGTACCAAAGGCACTCACCGTCTCGAAAAGCAATTCCAAAAATTTTCCCCGACTCAGCAAATGGGGAACATCCCCGATCTCCGTCATCAAAAGGAGCATGACGCCGCCGCAGACCACAAACATACTGAGTATGGCGACGCTGATGGCCTTTCCAACGCTCACGTTGGAGATGGTCCGTTTAAATAATTGAGGCCGTTCCTGCCCCCGAAGACGGGATGTCCCGAGAAGGACCAGGGTCGCCAGCGTCGTGGTCTTGATACCGCCCCCGCACGAACCCGGCGAGGCGCCGATGAACATGAGCAACATAAGGAAAAAGAGGGTTTCATTGGCCATATTCCCGATGGACATGGTGTTGAATCCGGCGGTTCTAGCGGTAACGGACTGAAAAAAAGCAGACAAAAATCGGTCGTGCAGAGATAGGGGCGCAAGGGTATTGTGCCACTCCATGATCCCGATCAAAAACATGCCGGATACAATCAATATGGCCGTTGTTGAAAGCACCAGCTTGGAGTGAAGGCTGAGACGGGACAGGGCGCGACGCTTGAATGTAAATTTCCGTCGGATCTCGGACATCACCAGAAAACCCAGGCCGCCGGATACAATCAAAAAGCAGACCACCAGATTCAGGGCCCAGTTTCCCCGGTATCCCACAAAGCTATCCGAAAAGACGGAAAATCCTGCGTTGCAGAAAGCGCTGATGGAATGAAATACGGACAAGAACAGTGCCTCCTGTGCCGCGTGCCCGGGTAAAAAGCAGGGAAACATCAGGAATATCCCCAACCCCTCGATTACACACGTAAAAAGCACCACATCTTTTAGAATAGAAGAAATATTCCGTTCTCTGGAATGGGTGAAGGTATCCTGGACCATGACTTGCCCGGTAAACCCGGGCCTTCGTCGGGCCAGCATCAGGAAAAGCGTCGACAAGGTCATGATACCGAGCCCGCCGGTCTGAATCAGGATCAGAAGGACCGACTGCCCAAAGGGGCTGAAGGCGGTCCCCGTATCCACCACCGTAAGACCGGTGACACAGACCGCAGAAGTCGAGGTAAAGAGGGCGTTTACAAACCCAATGGCCTTTCCCGTGGTCGCTGCCGGGAGCATCAACAGGATCGTCCCCATTAAAATCAACAGTGCAAATCCGGTAATGGTCGTGCGCGCAGGGGAGCGGACTATGGATTTTGAAATTCCCATGGCTCAATCAATCGCTGAACGGTTCGGCAAACGCCGCTATCCTTGGAATGGTGCAAATGCCAATTCCGGTTCTTTAAGAAAAACAAGCTGTTTTAACCAAATTTCACGGAAAAACACAAGGGAATTCCTTCATGGATGAGAAAATCGAGGCCAAAACGGACATGGAGGCAAGGGCACCGATCGCCGGCTTCGGGTTGTTCAGGGTTTTTCGCTGATCCTCGAATAAACGTCGTCACCCAGGCCCGACACGACGCCTTTTTTTAAATAATGGTATCCGGTTGCGGCGATCATGGCGGCATTGTCACCGCAAAGGGCAACCGAAGGGATATGAACCGTCAACCCGTTGCGGCCGGCTTGGTTCCGGACTTTTTCCCTGAGCCTGTTGTTTGCGGCGACACCCCCCACGATGGCCATATGGTCGCATCCTTTCACCGTGGCGGCATGGACGATTTTGTGGGACAGAACATCCACCACCGCTTCCTGAAATCCGGCCACGATATCCGGAATCTGCTCCAGATAATCGTCCGGGTGGATCTCGATATATCGTCGCACCGCAGTCTTAAGGCCGCTGAAACTAAAATCGAACTGGGTTTTATCCAGAAACGATCTGGGGAAGTCGATATTTTTCGGATCGCCTTGTTTGGCCAGCCGGTCGATCACACCGCCGCCCGGATAACCGAGGCCCAGCATTTTGGACACCTTGTCAAAGGCTTCTCCGGCAGCATCATCCCGGGTCTGCCCCATGAGCTCGAAGTCCGTGTGGGAGGTAACATGATAGATGCCGGTATGCCCGCCGGACACCAGAAGCGCCACAAAGGGAAACGGCGGCGGATCGGGTTCCAAAAATACTGAATTCACGTGGGCTTCGAGGTGATTGACACCCACCCAGGGAACATCCAGTGCATAGGCAAAAGCCTTGGCAAAACAAAACCCCACCAGCAAAGCCCCCACGAGTCCGGGACCACTGGTCACCGCAACGGCATCGAGGGTTTTTGAATCGATACCCGAAGACCCGAGGGCTTGATCCACCATCGGCACGATGGCTTCCATATGTTTCCTTGAGGCCAGCTCGGGGACCACGCCGCCATAGGGATGGTGGACTTCGATTTGGGATGAAACGGCGGAGGACAATATTTGTTTGCCGTCAACCACCACCGCTGCAGCGGTTTCATCGCAGGATGTTTCGATACCGAGAACGATCATAACGGTTTTATCTTACCCGGCACACGCCCGGTGCCGGCCTTTTTGCCTGTTCAACTGCTGCAGACCCGTTTCCCCTTCTGTGCGTCTCCGATCCATTCCATGAATTTCAAGAAGAGGGTCCCGATCTTTTTCAATGTCTGTTTTTTGTCCATGCTGTGACTTTTCATCATTAAACCCTAATTGAGCGAAAGCTTAGGATGCCCCAGATCCAAGGCATCAAGGACGACGCCGTAGTCGTCTACTGCGAGTCCTTGATAACGAAGGAGATGGGGTATCCTAAGCTTTCCCGAAGGGCAAACAAAATGGGATGGTATTAAAAGATTAATATCTCGTCTATAGAAGCAGAATGAAAATATATTTGTATCTACAAAATATTTAAAAAACTAAACTGTTATAATATTTCTCCCAGTTTGTTTGCGATCAATCAGGGTTAAAAACAACGACCACCTCAAAAGGGGGTGGTCGGAATGGCCCCGTAATCGGGGTTGAACCATCATGGGTTCGCTGGAGTACCGCCAGGCACCCAACCGTTTAACAGCGCCCGGCAACGTTCATAAAAAATAGGACTATACCCACTGCACCCGGTCGGTGGACGCTTTTCGCTCCACGACTTTTCCGATGATAAAAACCTGTTCCTTCATGGCGAGAAGACGATCCAGGATTTCCTGGGTGCTCTCTTCACGTACAACGGCAACCATGCCGATGCCGTTGTTGAATGTCCGCATCATTTCGGGTTCCGATATTTTGCCGGCCTCTCTTAGATACGTAAACACGGGGGGTACGTCCCAGCTGTTTTTTTCCAATACGATGTTACAGCTATCCGGAATAACACGAACAATGTTATCGGTCATCCCGCCGCCGGTGATATGGGCCAGTCCAAAGATCGGCAGATCTTTGATAACACTGTGAATGGTCTCTGAATATATCCGGGTTGGCGTCAGCAGCGCTTCACCGAGGGTCTGGCCGAATTCAGGGACGTAGGTATCGATCTTCATTTTCAGGATTTCAAAGCAGATCTTTCGCACCAGGGAGTATCCATTGCTGTGAAGCCCGCTGGAAGCAATTCCGATCAGTTGATCCCCCACGCGGATTTCCGAACCATCGATAATTTTACTGTTTTCGACAATTCCCACAACAAAACCCGCAAGGTCATATTCATTTTCCTTATAGAATCCCGGCATCTCGGCGGTCTCTCCGCCGATCAGTGCACACCCGGCATACCGGCAGCCCTCCCCGATTCCGGAGATGACATCCGTAGCGATGTCGGTCTCCAGCTTTCCCATGGAGAGATAATCGAGAAAGAACAGCGGCTTCGTACCCTGGACAATGATGTCGTTCACACACATGGCCACAAGATCGATGCCGATGGTATCGTGTTTTTCCATCATAAACGCGATCTTGAGCTTGGTCCCCACACCATCGGTGGAACTTACGAGAACCGGACTTTCCATGCCGGCGATGTTGAGTGAAAACAT
>JAHECI010000233.1:0-2423 GCA_024641825.1 Desulfobacterales bacterium
GGAGGAATCGCTGCGCTTTTGGCCGGTGCCGGCATAAAGACGCTGTTACTCGATATCGTTCCGTTTGATTTAACGGATGCTGAAAAAGAGGACCCTGCAGCCAGAAACAGGATTGTAAAAGCCGGTCTGGATGCGGTCTTGATGTCGAGCCCATCACTTTTCATGCAGAAAAAAGATGTCCATCGTATTACCATCGGCAATCTGGAAGACGATTTCGACAAAATTTCAGGCTGCGACTGGATTGTGGAAGTGGTGGTGGAAAACCTGAAGATCAAACAGGATCTTTTTAAACGCATCGATACCCAAAGAAAAACCGGCGCCATTGTTTCTTCGAATACATCGGGGCTTCCTTTAAAAGCCATGTCCCAAGGGCTCAGCCTTGACTTTAAACAGAATTTTCTGGGGACCCATTTTTTCAACCCGGTGAGGTACATGCATCTTCTGGAAGTTATCTCAGGAGAAGAAACCCTTCCCGAGGTCATCGAGTTTATGACCGACTTCGGGGAACGGATCCTCGGCAAAGGGATCGTTATGGCCAAAGATACACCCAATTTCGTTGGAAACAGGATCGGCGTCCAGGGGATGGTTAAGGCCATGCAAGTCATGCTCGAGGACGGTCTCACGATTCCAGAGGTGGATGCCCTTTTCGGCACCGCCATGGGCAGGCCCAAAACCGCCATGTTCAAGACCTGTGACATTGTCGGCCTGGACACCATGGGTCATGTGGCCAAAAACACGTATGAACTGGTTGTCGACGATGAGCAGAGAGATAGCTTTATTCTGCCTGAGTTTGTAGATAAGATGATCGAAAAGGGCCTTCTGGGGAAGAAAACCAAGAGCGGTTTCTATAAAACCGACTTAACGCCGGAATGGAAGAAGATCCGAAAGGTTATCGATCCCAAGACCTTTGAATATTCGGAATATGAACCCGCCGACTTCCCGTGCCTTGCCGATGCTAAAAAAGCGAAGACACTGACCGAAAAAATTAAAGCCATCGTCTATGGAAAAGACAAAGGCGCCCTCTATGCCTGGAAAGTTTTGGCAAACGGCCTGATTTACGCGGCCAACAGGATGCCCGAAATTTCAGGCACCATCGTTGACATCGACAATGCCATGAAATGGGGATTTAATTTTGAGATGGGTCCCTTTGAAACCTGGGATGCCATCGGCCTTGAGGCCTCGGTGGAAAAGATGGAAAAAGATGGGTTCCAGATACCTGAAAAAATAAAACAGATGATAACGGCCGGCCAAACGGCTTTCTACAAAACCGAAAACGGAAAACGTTTTGCATACGACTTCACCACCGAAAAGTACACAGAGATCATTACCAGCGAAAACATTGTTTCTCTGAATGCATTAAAGGGCGCAGATAAAGTCGTTAAATCCTGTGCATCCGCATCGTTGATCGACCTTGACGACGGTGTATACTGTCTGGAATTTCACACCAAAATGAATGCCCTCAACAAAGAGATTATCGATTTTCAGCATGAAGCCATGGCGCATGTGGATGCCAACGGTTTGGGGCTTGTTATCGGAAACCAGGCCGGTGGTATGCCCGGCGCTTTCTCGGCGGGCGGCGATCTCTTTTTCATGGCCGGCCTGGCAAAGGAAGGAAAATTTTCCGACATCGATGCGTTTCTTAAAGACGCCCAGGATGGAATTCAAAAAGGAAGATATTCCACCTTTCCGGTGGTGGCAGCCCCATACGGAATGACCCTTGGAGGCGGGTGTGAGGTATGTCTCGGTGCCGACAGAATCGTGGCCCATGCCGAACTATACATGGGCCTGGTGGAAATCGGCGTCGGCTTGCTGCCGGCCGGAGGCGGATGTTTAAACTTGTGGAAGAAATTCATCAGTACAATTCCGGATCCGGTCACCGACATTGACCTTGCAAAATTCTTTGTTCCGGCGTTCATGTCCATCGCACTGGCCCAGGTATCCATGTCAGCCGCCGAAGCCAGAGCCAACGGGTTCTTAGGGCCTAAAGACCGAATCGTTTTTAACCGGGACTATCTGATCGGTGAAGCCAAAAAGGAAGTCCTGAAGATGGTCGACGAAGGCTATGCGCCGCCGGTGAAGCGACCGATAAAAGTTCTTGGGCAGGCCGCCCAAGGCATGATCGATGTGGAGATCTTCAACATGCTGAAAGGAAAATTCATCACCGAATACGACGCTTTTCTGGCCAGAAGAATCGCCTATGTCATCAGTGGCGGAGAAATCAGAGACAACAGCACCGTCGAAGAAGATTTAATACTCAAACTTGAACGAGACGCCTTTGTCGATTTCTGGAAAGAAGAAAAGACCATCGCACGGGTAGAACATATGCTGAAAACCGGCAAACCACTCAGAAACTAGTTATTTGTTATTCGTTATTGGTCATTCGTCACTCGCAACGTCTCACTCAGTGATTCGCCGATTCAAAT
>JAHECI010000233.1:2523-5647 GCA_024641825.1 Desulfobacterales bacterium
TCATTTATCCTGAAATCAGCCATGGACAGAACCCCGAACCTTGAAATGAATGATGTGGATGACATCATGATCGGCTGTGCCTTCCCCGAAGCCGAGCAGGGACTGAATATCGGTCGAATCGCTTCCCAGATTGCGGGATTCCCTGTAAAGGTCTCCGGGGCCACAGTCAACAGATTCTGCGCTTCCGGTCTCGAGGCCATCGCCCTTGCCGCATTGCGCGTCATGTCCGGGTGGTCGGATGTCGTCATCGGCGGGGGCCTTGAATCCATGACCTATGTGCCCATGGGAGGAAATATCCCCAGACCCCATCCGGAATATTCAAAAAAGCACGCCGATCTTTACGTCTCCATGGGAATAACGGCAGAAAACGTTGCCAACCGATACAAGGTTTCCAGAGAAGAACAGGATGAAATGGCCTATAGCTCTCAAATAAAGGCCGCAGAGGCCACGAAGAAAAAGCTTTTCACTGAACTCGTTCCAACGCCGGCCCACAAGTATGTTCAGAATGAGGACGGCACCTTCAGAAGGGAGACCTTCACCGTCGATCGTGACGACGGCATCCGTGCTTCCACGACCATAGAGGGCCTGGCCGGTCTGAATCCGGTGTTTGCCGCCGGCGGCACGGTTACAGCGGGGAACTCCTCCCAGACAACCGACGGTGCCGCCGCCACCATTATGATGAGCAGGGAAAAAGTCGAAGCACTCGGCCTGAAGCCGGTGGCCAAGTTGAAATACTACACCACGGTGGGATGCAGTGCCGATGAGATGGGGGTGGGGCCACGATACGCCATTCCAAAACTTTTAAACATGGCCGGTATGGATCTTGAAGACATCGGTCTTTTTGAAATCAACGAAGCCTTTGCGTCCCAGGCAGTGTATTGCATCAAAGAACTCGGCATTGACATGGAAAAAGTAAACATTCACGGCGGCGCTATTGCACTGGGGCATCCCCTGGGGTGCACCGGCGCCAAGCTGTGTGCAACCCTTCTTGCCAACATGAAAGAACGCGGCGTGAAATACGGAATTGAATCGATGTGCATCGGCGGCGGCATGGGGGCTGCGGCACTGTTTGAGCTGTGTGACTAAACGACTCTTTAAGCCAATATTCGAACTTAGGGGCTTCGCCCCATTTGGAATGGTGGAATGCTGGGATAATGGTAAAATTTGTGTTGGCGATAAAATTAAAATGGCTAATACCCTTTTAAAAACAAATCTTCCAGTATTCCACTATTCCATTATTCCATTTTAAGCCGGTTATCCATTTTTCTTTTCAAATGTCTTCATAAAATTGACGAGGGCCTCTACTGCCGCCAAAGGCGTTGCATTGTAAATGGATGCACGGCATCCCCCGACCGATCGATGACCTTTAAGGCCGCCCATCCCGTTTTCCAGGGCCTGCGCAATAAACCGTTTTTCGAGTTCTTCATCAGGAAGGCGAAAAGTTACATTCATGAGGGATCGGCTGTCAGGTGCTGCCGTTGCCCTATAAAATTCGCCGGATGTTATGGCTTCATAAAGAATCCGGGCTTTTTTCTCATTAATTTCCGCCATCTTTTCGAGACCGCCGACGGTTTCCTCCAACCATTTCAGCACCAGTTGGATGGTATAGATTGCGAAGCACGGTGGGGTGTTATACATCGAATTCTTGGAAGCATAGGTCGTATACTTCAGCATGGACGGCAGCGATTCCGGCACCCGTCCAAGCATATCGTCCCGGATGATCACCATGCACACACCGGCGGGACCGATATTTTTTTGAGCGCCGGCATAAATCAGGCCGAATTTATCCACATCAAGGGGTCTGGACATGATATCGGATGACATGTCTGCGATGAGAGGCACACCGCCGGTATCTGGGTACGATGCCCACTGGGTCCCTTTAATGGTGTTGTTGGATGTAATGTGAGCATAAACGGCATTGCTGTTGAAGGAAATATTTTTCGGAATATACGAAAAGTTCTTATCCTCCGAAGAAGCGACAACGTTGACGCGCTTACCCAAAATTTCAGCTTCTTTTATGGCTTTTGTGGACCAGGTGCCGGTGTTGACGTAATCTGCCGAATCATCGCCCTGAAGCAGATTCATGGGTATCATGCAAAACTGCATACTGGCCCCGCCCTGAATAAAAAGTACACTGAATCTATCATCCAGTTTCAACAGCCGCCGGGTTCTGGCGACGGCATCGTTAATAACATCGTCGAACCATTTTGATCGGTGGCTTACCTCGGTTATCGACATACCGGAACCACCGAAATTCAAAAATGAATCCTTGATTTCCTCAAGGACTTCAAGGGGAAGGGCGGCGGGGCCGGCGTTAAAATTATAGATTCTATTTTCCTTCATGGGTCTCCTCCATCTTGTTATAAATTGTATGATCTTCTCTTTTTTAAAAGACATTATTTGTTCAGATAGAAGTGAATATGTCAAACAGAATTATTAATTGTTTGGCAGATAATAATCAGTCTTGTCAAGGTTAACGCATTTGATTTCGGTACAGCGAAGCGACGGCGTATTTCTCTTGGAAACCGAATGACTGTTTGAAGAGCTTTAGCACGCGTTAGACCGAGCCGAATGAAATTATGATTTAAAACAATCATCGGATATGTTTTGACGAATGGTTCTTTATAACTCCGGCACGGCTCGGGCCTACGGGTGCTTAAGCACAAGTTTCAGTCGGTTGGAAAGAGATATGCGTCGCCGTGGAGCGTTCGCTCTCTATTGACATTCAAATGCGTTTGCCCTGACGGCCTTTCCACCTGGTGTTGACAAAGAAGTTTTCTTGGCTTAATTAAGTTTTTGTAAAATTCTTTTTTCATATCTGCTTAAGCTACAAAATATCGTTTAAGGTAATTGTCATGAAAATATATCGTTATCCTTCAAAAACAGCAGAAAAAAAAATTGCATCCATTGTAAACCGCGGCGTTGCTTTCAAAAAGAAAGACGTTTCTTCGGTCACCCGTATCCTCGAGGATGTCCGAAAGAATGGGGACAGGGCGCTCATCGAATATACCAACCGGTTTGACGCTCCTGGGTTGACCGTTGCATTGATGAAGGTATCCCGCCGGGAATTCGACGATGCGCCAAAACACGTAGACCGCTCTTTTGTACGTGCTTTGAATCGAGC
>JAHECI010000234.1 GCA_024641825.1 Desulfobacterales bacterium
ATGCATTAGGGTCGTTAGGGTATCGACTTCGATACGGAATTATTAATAATTGACACTTTTTTGCCTGTCCGATATTCTGCCATTATATTTTCCTCCCGCTTTTAACTGCAGAAGGGTAACCAATAATCCATGAAGCGTCCATAGGGTGGATAACGACGTGGCAGAGATAAAAGAAAAATCAGACGCAAACCCACACAACATTGCTTCAAAAAACCCGTCCGATCATGACGTCTCCGATGGTGTGATCCTGTTTGTGGTCAGCGCCGTTCAGTTCCTGACCCCCTTCATGCTGTCTGCTGTGGGAGTGGCCCTTCCTGCCATTGGCAGGGAGTTTTCAGCCAGTGCGGTTCAGCTTGGACTTGTGGAAACCGTTTATATCTTCGCCTTTTCCCTTTTTTTGATTCCAGCCGGGCGGCTGGGTGATATTTACGGAAGGAAAAGAATCTTCACCATCGGCATTCTCGTGTTCACTGGGGGAACCCTTTTGCTGCCCCTCGCCTTTACCATTGAAAGTTTTATTGTGTTCCGGTTTTTTCAAGGGTGTGGCGGGGCCATGATCTCAGGAACCAGTGTGGCCATCCTTTCTTCGGTTTTCCCCCCGGCCAACCGGGGGCGGGCCATGGGGATCATCGTGGGTTGCGTCTACCTGGGGCTGTCTCTGGGTCCGGTTCTTTCCGGATTTATGGTCACCCATCTGGGATGGCGCTGGATCTTTTATCTGGGGGTTCTGGTGGAGCTTTTCTGTCTTTGGCTCACGGTTTTGAAACTCAAGGGCGAATGGGCGGATGCAAAAGGTGAGCCTTTTGATTTTGTGGGAACCCTTCTTTACATGAGTGCTTTATTCTGTCTGATTTACGGCACCCTCAACCAGAAAGAGGGGGGTATTTATCTGGTATTCATGGCATTAGGCGCCTTGGGATTTCTGATCTTTCTCGCCTTTGAATACCGGTGTTCATCTCCGATTCTGGATGTGGGTCTGGTCATCCGCAACCGGGTTTTCGCCTTCAGCAACCTGGCCACCCTGATCAATTACGCCGCGTCTTTTGGCATCGCTTTTTTCTTCAGTTTGTATTTGATAGTGGTCAGGGGGTATTCTCCCCAATGGGCAGGATGGATTCTGATTATCCAGCCCGTGTTTCAGACGGCGCTTTCTCCGTTTTTTGGAAGGCTGGCAGACCGGGTTTCACCTGCGGGTCTGGCCACTGCAGGCATGGGCGTGTGTACCCTGAGCCTGGGGCTGGGTTCCCAGGTTCATGCCGGAACACCCATTCCCGTGATTATGGGGATGTTGGCCTTGATGGGTGTGGGATTCAGTCTTTTTTCATCCCCCAATACCACTGCGGTGATGGGGAGTGTTTCTCCCAAAAGCTATGGTATCGCATCCAGTTTTCTGGCCACCATGCGGACCATGGGGATGCTGTGCAGCATGACCATCATCACCCTGGTGTTCAAACATATCATGGGGGACCACCCGGTGAATGCGGAAACACAGTCCTCTTTTCTTGCCAGCATGCATCTTTGCATGATGATCTTCTGCTTCCTTTGCGTTGCCGGAGTATTTTGTTCCATGGTCCGCTTGAAGCCAGTCTCTTCGGATGACCCCTCAAGATCCGAGCCGGTTGTTAATCCTCTGCGAAGATTAGGGGCTTGGAAAAAATAATCCGCGGTGGTGGGGCAGCCCTCGATCCTTGTTTAAAAAATAAAAACCACAGCCCCGCTGTGCGGGATTTCCGTTTCACTCCAACAATCTCCTACCGGTTTTGGGGTGGGCACGCACTTTTGTTATGGAAAAGTGAGATATGAGAAATTACAGCATGAAAAACCCACGGAAAATATGTAAATTTATTGCACTGATCCTGCTGGTTTACAGTATGGTTTCCGGTTGTTCAGGAACCACCCATTCGTATGGGGAGATCACGTTATTTGAGATACCGTTGGGGCATGCTGGAAAAGCATCAAAAAATGAAAACCTCAAAACACGTGAGAGCGCGAATTGTTTTCCGAAAAAGTTAGGCGAGCTGAGTCTTTTCAAAGTTATTCTAAATGAAGAATCAACCCGAGTTATTAATAAAATGCATGGCAAAAAGCTCGATAATTGTGAAAATTTAATTGCCCATTACGGAAGCAATGATTCCAAGAATATACTTTACGTAAGTGTTTATGAAAACCCTGAAAAGGCTGAAACGAACTTAAAGGGAATGGCCATGAAAATGGCCGATGGATCGTCTGTTTTTTCACCGTTAACACAAACTAAAATGGGGGACACCATTTATTTTGAAACGGATGGAATGGGGCTTAAGCATTATTTTTATCGTGTCGGGAATATCTTAATCTGGTTCCAGGTTGAATCTGATAAAGCCGCAGCAACATTTCATGATTTGCTTGAATTTGACTTTACCGTTTTAAACAGCAGGGAAAATAAGCGATAGAATAGGGTGGCGGCGTTTGGATTTGGAAGAAAAGGGTGCCAAACGGGAGGACATTCATGAAATTATGCGTTTCCCCTGGCGATGTTAAGATCCTTGACAGTTTTATGTTATTTTGACATGTAATTCCATGACATATGGGGGTCGCATCCCGGTTAAATACAAGCAACACCGTTTAACCCCAGTGCGATAGTAAACTACCTGCGGGGCCCCGATAACGAGATCCTCCAGGGGCGGATAAATCTCCGCTACGCTCCAACAGGCGGGATACATCTTAATTATTAATTGTTGAAGAGAACCTGAAAATGAATCATTTCAAAACCTGTTCCAAATGTTCACATACATGGACGGTCAGAGACGACTTTTTGGAAGACCCCTCCATTTGTCTGGTTGGATTCCAAGCCAGCTTTGTAGAAAGCGAATCCGGTTACTACTTGTTCAATCATATTTTGGACGAAGACGAGTGTAATACGACGCTTATGGTGAATGTGGAGGCTTTTTTGTCGCTGCATAAGGGAAGCATGTTCACGGATAACAAAATGGAGAGTCCACTGTGTGAAGGGCATTGCGCCCATGTCGAAAATCTATCCCAATGTTCGGTTGAATGTAAAAATGCGGTGGCCCGTGAAATCATGCAGGCATTTTCGCCGTGTATCCGAGACAAGGGAGGCGCATCCCGTTAAACGTTGTTGCTACTGGGATGCGACCATAATGGGTCCATCAGGAGGGAAAAAAATGGGAAAGTCGAGAGACACGAAAAAGGATGTAAGAAAGAAGCCGGCAAAAACCATTAAAGAAAAACGCAAAGAAAAGGAGGAAAAGAAAAAGCATAATTAGGATAGTGTGTACCCCTCGGGTCGTTGTTTTGGCAAGATGTCTTTAGGCGGCCCCTTGAGTCGGTGGTGTTTCGGCGGGAGGCAATTTTCATGTGCGAACTACTGGGTCTTTGTTTCAACACAGAGGTTTCCTTTAATTTGGCATTTTCGGGTCTCAAGGCCGGGGCCATGGAGAACCCTGACGGGTGGGGCGTGGGCTGGTATGATGAATTTGGTACCCAAATCTTAAAAGAATCAAGACCCGCCAACCGGAGTCGTCTTGCCACAAGCTTTCTTGAAAAAAGCGGTGCTCGGTCGCGGATCTTTGTTTCACACATCCGCCGTGCCACAACCGGTGCGGTCGGGTACATCAACACACATCCCTTTTATCGGAGATTTGACCAGAGAACCTGGGTGTTTGCCCACAATGGCACCATAGACCCCAAGCAACTGAGTTTCCCCTCTACAAAATTTAGCCCCATCGGCGAAACCGATTCCGAGCGTGTCTTTTGTTGTTTATTATCCTGGCTCAGCCAGGGTGGTATTCAATTGGCCCATGGGAACGGCTTCACGCTTTTGCACGAGAAATTACGAGAAATCAACCGATTCGGAGAGCTGAACCTGATCTTCAGTGACGGCAGGCAGCTGTTCGTATACCACGACAGGTCAGGGCACGTCGGACTGCATTTCTTACGCCGTCAGGCGCCGTACAAAGTCGTCAAACTTCGCGGCCAATACCTGACGATCAATCTGGCAGAGGTCATCGATCCAGCGGAACGAGGATACATCGTGGCCAGCGAGCCTTTGAGCGATGAGAACTGGAACCGGGTCGAGCCGGGTCAGTTGTTGATTTTCTCCGGAGGCAATTCCATTTTCACGAGTGAAAGTGACTGAATAAAGATCTGCCCCTGGTTACGACCCCGAAAGATCCCGGGGATTATGCCCATCAACTTGGGTAAAAGTTTAGAAGGGTTATGGAGGTGCGCAATTGAATCGGTTGCTGATGTATTTGCCAATAATTTTTATTTTGGGCATATGTTTTCTTTTGTTGGCACTTCTATTTATATTCAGAAAATACAACGAGACAAAAAAACGTCGATCGCCATTTACTGACAATTTTTTGAGAAGTCCGGGGGAATCCTTAAGCCGACGAATTATGGAGATTAGCGATGAAATAACCAAGTATGTCGTGTATGTTTTCACCGTTCCTTCACTGCTCTGCTCAACTTACATATCCATATTATATTTCAAACAGTTAAATACATCAATATTAACTAAAACTTTAATCCTTATTTTCGGTGTCGGTTTTACAGTTTATTGTCTTTGGAACATCATTGTATCTTTAAATAAACGACGTCTTTTTCGGCTCAGGTACGAAGGAGAGATTGCGGTCGGTCAGGAACTGAATCAGCTCATGAGGGACGGGTATTATGTGTATCACAACTTTTTTGCCGATAAATTCAATATCGACCATATTGTCGTCGGTCGTTCGGGGGTTTTTGCGGTGGAAACCAAGGCACGTTCTAAGCCGTCAACAGGGGGGACAGCATCTGATTACAAAGTTAAATACGACGGCAAGTGTCTTCAATTTCCCAATGGTACGGACGTTCGGTCCATCGATCAGACCAAGCGGCAGGCAGAATTGCTGTCCAAATGGCTCCAAAGCGCAACCGGTGAGCGTGTTTGGGTTCGGCCGGTGCTGGCGTTGCCCGGATGGTTTGTCGAAAGAACAGCGTCGGGGGGGATACCGGTGATAAACCCGAAAAAATTTCGTTCCATCGCCGGACCCATTGAAGGAAAGATTTTATCCGAAAGTATGATTTCACGAATCGTTCGCCAGTTGGAACGAAAATGCCGAGACATCGAACCCAAGGCAATTGAGAGATCATCAAAAAGTCCGGGATAGCCGTCACTGTAAAAGAGGGGACTTTCCCTATTCTTCTATTGAACCCACTGACACGAAACATAGAACTCCCTTTATAAATCCAAGCCTCCAATATGTCGAATCAGATTCCAACTCCAATTTTCCGCATATTTTTTTTGTGTCCCCACCGATTGTATGGTATGGGGTCTATGGTTTAAAACAAGAAGTGGTCAAATTGATATCGTTCTTTGTTAACAAAGGTAAAGTCTGTATCGTCTAATGCAAAAAAGTTGTTACTTCATTCACGGACTGTATTTAACCTAAATTGAGCGATTTTTAGCTCGATCTGTAACGATTTCTTGCGCATCAAGGATTCGCAAAAATCGCTCAACTTAGGTCTAATTTTAATTTCTGTTTATATTAATAATGCCCCAAGAACTTTACGTCTTAATTTTTGGTTACATTTTTGGCTTCTACATGGCCTGGAACATCGGTGCAAATGATGTTGCCAAC
>JAHECI010000235.1 GCA_024641825.1 Desulfobacterales bacterium
AAAACGTATAAAGTCAACCCCATGGGTGGATGCCTTCCGATGGTTGTCCAGATTCCGGTGTTCTTTGCGCTCTATCGAATGTTATACGAAGCCATAGAATTAAGACATGCGCCGTTTTTTGGGTGGATTACCGATCTTTCTGCGCCGGATCGACTTTTTCGATTCGACTTTGCCGTACCCTTCATGGAGCCGCCATACGGAATACCTGTTTTAACCATAATAATGGGGGCCACCATGTTTTTTCAGCAAAAAATGTCTCCTCCAATGGGTGATCCCACCCAGGCCAAAATGATGATGATGATGCCGATTGTTTTTACGTTTATTTTTATCAATTTTTCTTCGGGCCTGGTTTTATACTGGCTTGTGAACAATGTCCTTTCAATGGCTCAACAGTATTATATCACGAAGAAAAACGCTTAATAACGGAGGTTTGATCATGTCCCCCAGTTTGGAATTTGAAGAAAAAAATGTTGAAATGGCTGTTAAAAAAGCCTGTGAAAAATTGAACATTCCCAGGGAAAAACTCAAACACGATGTTATTTCTTACGGATCGACGGGAATTTTCGGGTTGGTTGGAACCAAGAAGGCGCGGATCCGAGTTACCCTGCCGGAAGCTTTCCGGGCCCCTGAACAAAAAGAATCAGATTCAGAAAATAAAAGCGGCGGTTCCCCCTCCCCAGCCAAAGACGATACGGATTTACAAATAGATGTCGCACCTGAAAAGCCGGAAATTTTACCTTCAGATGAGGATCCAAAGGATATCGGCAGGGACGCGCTTCAGCGCATTATCGATTTGATAACCACCGATGCCACCATCGCCATCGAAGAGCGATCAAACCGAATTTTTTTCAACGTCAAAGGCGGAAACTCTGCCATCCTGATCGGCAAACGGGGACAAACCCTTGAGGCAATTCAATATGTCCTTGAAAAAATCGTCAACAAGAAGAGACAAGAGCGCATCAGAATTCAGGTGGATGTAGAAGGCTATCTGGAAAAAAGACGAATTAGCCTGGAAGGGCTGGCCACTCGGCTTGCGGAAAAGGTAAAACGGACCGGAAAACCCGCAACCATCGGTCAAATGAATTCTCACGACCGGAGGATCGTACATATTGCTTTGAAGAATGACGGTAAGGTTAGAACCCAGAGTATGGGAGAAGGCGTTTTAAGGAAGCTCGTCATATTTCCCAAAAAAATTCGCAACGGAAAAAACGCCAGCAAGTCCATATCCTCTAAGCGTTTTAAGTCCGTGGACCCAAACAACAACCGCTAAACCTCTCAGCAAGCCGAAAGCGAATATCCTGTTTTAACGGCGCTGCAGGGAGCTTACATCCGAATTATAAAAAAATGGAATGTGATACCATCGCCGCCATTGCAACGCCCATGGGCAGCGGCGGAATCGGGATTATTAAAATCTCCGGTAAAGACGCTTTTTTAATCGCTGCATCGATTTTCCAAAGATCCTGTGATCCACCGGGTGAACTTCAGGACAGGACCCCCCCTTTTTTTTCTTCCTTAAGATCCCATCGTCTCTATCATGGTCATATCGTGAATACGGACAACGGAAAAGTGTTGGATGAAGTTCTTGTGTCTAAGATGGACGCACCCCGGACATACACCCGGGAGGATGTCGTTGAAATAAACACCCATTCCGGCCACGTGGTGCTGGGTTCGATTCTCGATTTGGTATTGAAAAGCGGTGCCAGGCTGGCCGAGCCGGGAGAATTTACGAAAAGAGCTTATCTCAATGGCCGTATCGATCTGACCCAAGCCGAGGCGGTCATCGATATTATCAACTCCAGAACCGAGAAATCCCTCGAGATTGCAACGTCACAGATTAAAGGTGGGTTGAAAACCACCATTGAATCCATAAGAAGCACATTGTTGGATATTTTAACGGATGCCGAAGCTGCCATCGATTTTCCCGACGATGTGGGCGAAATCATTCATGCCGACGAAGCCATCGAAGTTTTGGAGAAAAAGGTTATCGAAGTTTTGAAAAAACTGGTCGATCAATATGAAAATGCCCGATACTTTCGAGACGGTCTTAAAATGGCGGTTATCGGGAGGCCCAATGTGGGGAAATCGAGCCTGATGAACCGCCTTATACAACAGGATCGCGTCATTGTTACCCCCATTCCCGGCACCACCCGGGATTTGATCGAAGAAACACTGAACATTCATGGGATTCCCGTTGTCATTGCAGATACCGCGGGCCTTCATGATACGGATGATCCGGTTGAAGTCATCGGCATAGAAAAGACCCAGGAATATATAAATGGGTCGGATTTGATACTTTTTATGATGGATGCCAGTGATCCATTGACCGGTGATGACATTAAAATATTCGAAACCGCCAAACAAAAACGCCTGATAATGGTGATCAATAAAATCGATCTGGTGGAAGATGACTTTGATCTCGCCATCCCCGACCCGTGGGGAGACATACCCCGGGTCAATATTTCAGCGTTATTCGCCAGGGGGCTGGAGAGACTCAAGGATTTAATCGCACAACTTGCAACCGGAGAAAATCCCATAGAGGTTCGTAACCGAATCGTTCCCAATTTAAGGCACAAAAATGCCCTTGAGAAGAGCCTGGAGCTTGCTGTCTCCGCGGCACAAGAAGTTCGCAACGGGACGCCCTTTGAATTAATCGCCATTGATATCCGGGAAGCCATCGACCGTCTCGGCGAAATTATCGGCGTTTCTGCCAGGGAAGAGGTCCTCGATCAGATTTTCAGCCGGTTTTGTATCGGGAAATAATGTTTCACGTGAAACAATTGAACCCAATGACATATTTTTAAAAAATATTATCGTCGCGGGTATACTTGATGTGCCGGATGCACGGTTTGGCCGGCATATTCCAAAAAACAAATTGTTCCAGAGGAGTTAAATCATGAAGATAGACTTTATACCATATTTTAAGAAATACGAAGAAATTTCATCAACGGCCGATGAATTGTTTTTGCGGGTACAAAAAGATTTTCCAGAATGTGTAAAATGTGAAGTTAAATGCGAGGACTGTTGTCATGCTCTGTTTGACCTTTCACTGATCGAAGCAATTTATATTAATCATCAGTTCTATGAAAAATTCAAGGACAAGGAAAAAGAACAACTCCTGGAAAAATCGAACCGTGCGGATCGAAAAATTTACCAGATAAAGAGAAAAGCATATCAAGATAAAGAATCCGGTAAAAACGAGGTGGACATATTGGTGGAAATGGCCGCCGAGCGTGTCAGATGTCCGCTTCTTAACAGTGAAGGCCTGTGCGATCTTTATGAATATCGGCCGATTACCTGCCGGCTTTATGGATTGCCCACCGCCATTGGCGGAATCGGACATACCTGCGGAAGATCAGGTTTCGTTGAGGGGCAGCAATATCCCACGGTGAACCTGGACATGATTCAAAAAAGACTTTACGAAATTTCTGCTGAATTTGTAAGCCGGATTAATAGCAAGTTTGTGAAGATGGCAGAAATGCTCGTCCCGTTGTCCATGGCGATTCTTACGGAGTATGACGAGAACTATCTGGGAATTAAAGAAGACGACCCCAAAAAACAGGGATAAAAACATGACGAAGATATCTTCCGAAGAAGAGGCAAAACGGAAAAAAGCCATATTCGACAGCATGGCTCCGAGACGACAGAAACACATCATGAAAAAGGGATATGAAAAATGGGAGCCGTTTCAGGAACCGAAAGATCCCATAGATATCCGAAAAGATAAAACCAAGCGAACCACCCAGGCCCTGGTCAGAGAATTTTTACAGTCCATGAGCTCAGAGGAATACAGCAACGCCTATGGAAGGGGCGTGTTTGAGATTTGCATTGGAATTATCAATGATGACGAACGATACCGGGCCATGTATGATTTTTCGGTCTGGTACAGTGAACTGTTGAAACGAGAAGGATTTGAGTGAAGATTCATATCCTTAAAGGACAACCATAAAACTCCACAAGATACCCGCACAGATTGCTGATCCGATAACCCCCGAAGAGTTGCAGGCCATTGCATGCATGAGCAGGAAATTTTCGGGGTCCTCGGATTGACCCACCAGGTGAACTTCTCTGGCGGATCCTGGAACCGCCGACACTCCGGCTGCACCCAGCAGAGGATTGATTTTATCCTTAAGAAAGAGATTCAAAATTTTAGCAAAAATGACACCGGAGGCGGTTGCGAGACTGAAAGCCACAGCACCAAGGAAGAAAATACCCACGGATTTCGGGGTAAGAAACACATCTCCCTGGGTACTGGCGCCCACCGTAAGCCCCAAAAGTATTGTTGCTGTATCGATGATCGAGGTCCGGGCGGTCTGGGCCAGGCGGTCGGTCACCCCGCACTCCTTTAGGAAATTACCGAAAAAGAACGTCCCCAGAAGCGGAATTGAGGCCGGGGCGAGAAAACAACAGAGGATGACGGCGACGGCAGGGAAAATGATCCGCTCTTTTTTGGACACGTCCCGGAGTTCCGCCATCCGGATCAAGCGCTCCTTGCGATTGGTCAGAAGCCGCATGATGGGCGGCTGAATGACCGGAATCAACGCCATGTAAGAATACGCGGCGATGGCGATGGGCCCGATGAGGTGGGGTGCCAGCTTGGCGGTCAGAAATATGGACGTCGGTCCGTCTGCGCCGCCGATGATGGCGATGGACGCGGCTTCCTTGGGTAAAAAACCGAGGGCCAGTGCACCCAACAGCGTAAAGAATATTCCCATCTGAGCTGCGGCGCCCAATAGCATCAGTACCGGCCGTGCCAGCAACGAAGAAAAATCGGTCATTGCGCCGAGACCCAAAAAAACGATGGAAGGATACAGCCCTGTGGTCACCCCGAAATACAGATAGTGCAGCACACTGTTGTTTTCGTATATGCCGAGCCCGAATCCTTTGAAAAAAGGTATGTTCCCCACCAAAATTCCAAAACCGATGGGGACAAGAAGCAGAGGTTCGTATTCTTTTGCAGTTCCCAGGTATAAAAATAAAAAACCGACCACGATCATGATGACGTTGCGATAATCAGCTAAATAGTATCCGGTATTTGTTAAAAATTGAAAGAGGAGATCCATGGATTAACCTTTAATCGTATTCATTATTGTTGTTTTCTGTGTGTGGATTCCAGCCAAAAACACCGTCACCATAAGGAACCAATATTTCAGCCTCACGAAAGGCGGTAAGGGTTATGTGTGGGTGGGGAAAATCGCTATTCTTCGCAATTTCATATAAATCAGAAAGATAAAAGGGTTCCCCAATTTCTTCGATGAGCGGTTGATAAAGGCACGCCGCTTCATCAAGGTCTGTGGGAAATTCTTTAGGTATGTGTGAGGGCGGTGTTTCTTCAGGTTCAGCGTTTTTCGGTGTTTTCCGGTTGTTATTAAAAGCAGCATGTCTTTTTTCAAGGAATAACAGCACCTTGTGAAACTGGGAAATTGCAGAAGACAGTATCACCAGACCGGCAAAAACGATCAAAGCGCCCACATAAGCCATGGCCCAACCGTTGTTAGTTGTTACTGCGTGCAAGCCGTACAATGGAGTTCTCCCTAATAATTTGACAATCGATTT
>JAHECI010000236.1 GCA_024641825.1 Desulfobacterales bacterium
TTCGCAAAAATCCTCGACATATCCATGGGTATGCCTGTGGTTTTCGCAAACCCTGCTGCATCAAGATCTCTGCACATCTCTTCCCTAAAAATCACTCAACTTAGGTTAACTATCCGTACCGCCGTACATCTTAGGGCTTCGCCAACCTCTCTGCCGCCGGCCCGGATCTCCATGACAGATCCCACAGGTGGGGTTCATCCAATGATACCGACCACTGCGCCGGTCATACACGTGGCCAGGGTTCCGGCAATAATCGAGCGGAATCCCAAGGAAACGATCTCATCCTGTTTTTCCGGCGCCATGGTACCCATTCCCCCGATCATGATCCCGAGACTGCCGGGGTTGGCGAATCCGCACATGGCATAGGTCATGATCACCATGCTTTTAGGGCTCAGCGCTCCCGGTGCCAGCCGGCTCATGTCCAGATAGGCCAAAAACTCGTTCAGAATGGTCTTGGTTCCCATCAGCCCGCCGGCAATGGGCGCCTCTGCCCAGGGAATACCCATGAGCCAGACCACCGGCGCCATGACCAGCCCCAGAACCCGCTGTAACGTCACCGGACGGCCGTTGAAATCAGGAAAAAGGCCGAGGATTAAATTAAAAAAATGAACCAGGGCGACGAGGACAATGAGCATTGCAATGATATTGATTAAAAGCTGAACCCCCTGGATGGTTCCTTTGGTAACGGCATCCATGGCGCTTAAAGCCGGTTCGGCAGGTGTTAATTCTCCGGAGGTGAGTTCACCGGTTTCGGGTATCATGATTTTTGAAATCGTTATGGCGGCAGGGACACTGATAATGGAAGCGGTCAGAATGTGCCCCATGATATCGGGAATGGTCTTACTCAAAATACTGGCGTACAGAACCATGACCGTGCCGGCGATGGTGGCCATCCCGGTGGTCATCAGGGTAAATATTTCGCTCCGGGTCATAAACTTCAAATACGGACGTATAAACAGCGGGGATTCCACCATCCCCACAAATATGTTGGCGGAAACACCGAGCCCTTCCGCCCCTCCCAACCCCATGGTTTTCCGCAACGCCCAGGAAAATGCCCTCACCACCAGCGGCAAGATTTTCCAGTAAAACAAAAGTGATGATAGGGCACTTATTACCAGAATCAGGGGGAGGGCCTGGAAGGCTAAAATAAACCCGGAACCCGGAATTTTTTCAGCAAACGGCAGACTGCCGCCGCCAAGGTATCCGAATACCATGGATGTTCCGGCTTTCGTCGATTCTTCAAGTGACAAAACCAGGCGATTCAACGATATAAAAAAACTTCTGAAAACCGGTGATTTCAGCAAGATGATTCCAATGGTCAGTTGGATGACAATCCCGGCAATTGCCCGTTTAACGTTGACCTTTGTACGGTTTTCGCTGATCAACCAGGCAATACCTGAAAAAACCAAAAGCCCGGCCGCACTTTGGATGATCATGGATTGGACCTCTATTGCCATTGAATTTCAGTGGTTGAAGTGGACCGTCCAACCATATCATATTCCGCAAAAAATAAGAATTTTTAATATATTTAAACCTCCGTTGAGAAATTTTTGGGGAAGAGATGTGCCAACATCTTGATCTATCAAGATTTTCGGAATTTCAATGATCTCTGATGCACGAGTCCAAGATCCCGCCAAAGCGGGGAGATGGGTGCAGATCGAATCAAAAATCGCTCTATTTAGGTTAAGATTTGACAGGATCATTTTTTTTATATTATAAAAATTAATACCCTTAAGGAGATGCCGTTGGTTCTCTAATTCATCTTGTTTCAAGCTGCATCGATTCTCTCTTCGGCCGGATATTCTTTCTCGGTTTTCTCAACTGCAACCCTATTCCTTTAGATTTGATTCCTGATCATTTGCCATCAGAAACGAAACCATTTTCCGGTTATCGATCTCCAATGATTTCATGGGTTTTGATTTTAATTACGAATGTTTTACTTTATTTTTAAAATTGTTTGCGGCGTAACGGAAGGAGGTCATTATGGCAGTCAAAGTTTTCATCAAAAGAAAAATAAAACACGGGAAGTTGAATGAGGCCTCTAAGCTCCTTATCAAGGCCCGGTACAATGCCATGGATCAAGAAGGTTACATTTCATCGGAAACATTGAGCGACTGCGATCGTCCAAATCATGTGATGGTGATATCCATGTGGCAGAAAATAGGGCATTGGAAGCAATGGAAAGACAGCGACCTCAGGGCCCAAAACGAGGCCGGGTTTGCAGCGTTGCTGGATGGACCCACCGAATACGAAACCTACAATTTGGGGCTGCAGCCATAAGGCGGGTTTGACGGCAACACATCGCCCGGCCCAATGGCCCTTTACGAACCCTTCGGGGCTTGAACCTTCTCACCGGGTCCGGCCCACTAACGTTCGGTTTTGTCGTCGATTCGTTCCACATAAAAAAGGGTGGCCCCCACCGGGGCAAAAGACAGAAAAAGGATATTCAGTCCCGGAATCAGAAACCACAGCCCAAAACCGAGGTGAAAGTTAAAGTTTCTGAGCAAAAATTTAAACCGGCTGCCAAAGGGTTCGAGTCTTCTTGCAGGCACCAGATCTGTATTGTCCCAGGCCAGGAATATTCCCGTCAAAAGGGACGAAATGACGGTGAGCACCGGAGACAACGGTGTGAACCAGCCAACGATCATGAGGATCAGCAAAATCATCACCGGAATAACAGTCCGGGGGATTTCCTGTCTGAGGAGGTAGAAAAAATACTTGAACCATGGCACGTTCAGGGACGCTTTTTCCCGACCGGTTATCCGCTGTTCGGTGATTCTGGACATGGCGTCCATGATGAAAACGCTGAACAAAAACTGGGAAATGAGAAAGGAAAGCACGGTCGAAAGCCCCACGAGGAGCAACGCCACGAGCCATGAGACCAGACGCCACAGCCAGACGAGCCATGGACTCTCCGGTCGCCCCCATATTAAATTCAGAATTTCTTGATGGTACTCGAGAATAAGGGCCGCGGTGACCAGGGTAATCACCACGATGATCACGAGCCGGACCAGTCCCAAAACCAGCAGCCCCGGCGTTTTCACCCCGAGTTTGAGCCCCCTGAAATTGTAAGCGATGCCGCTGAACAGATTCATGGTTTTCACCTCGATACTTACGGATTTATCTTACACAGCCGGTGGAGAACGGCCTGAAACGCATGGTATTCGCGGGTTGCTTCCTTCTGGGCCGTTTCGCGCGTTTCGTTCATGGCTTCATAATTCTTAAAAACCAAATCCACCAGGTTTTTATCCAATTCGTCCGCATCCACCATGGCTTGTAAAACCGCTGTGGTGCTTTCCGGGTTCATCCCTTGCCGATAGGGTCGATCTTCGGTCAAGGCCGTAAAGACATCGGCCACGGCCATGATTCTGGCGCCCAGGGGCAGATCGTCCGCCATAAGCCCGAAAGGATACCCCGTACCGTTGAGCCGTTCTTGATGTAAGGATCCCCAGGAACTTACGGCTTTGAGCATTTCAAAGGGTTCAAGGGCTTGAAACGTATGATACACATGGGATCGCATAATGAACCATTCTTCCTCGGTAAGGGCATTCTGTTTCTCGATAATTTCAGACGGAATGGCAAGCTTCCCGAGATCGTGAAGGTAAGCGGCGATCTCGATAAGACTCCGTTCATACCTTGAAAAACCCGTCAACTTGGCCAGTTGAACTGCTGTGGCCGCGACCCCATTGGAATGTGACGCCGTAAATTCGCTTTTAAAATCGATCAGCCGGCATATCAACCGGGCAAAATCCACCAGTCCTTCGATGGAAAGTTCCCTTTTCTGACGCAAAACATTTCGCCTTAAAATTACCTCGATGGACTCCGATACGGCATCCAGCCAGATATACTCTCGTGTGGCTATTTTTAACAGTGCGTCGACATGTTCAGGAACGAATATTTCGCCCCTTTGGGCTGAAATTGTATCGCAAATCCCCCGAACTTGGCCCAGGATCGGCGCCTTTCTCGATATTTGGACCGCCACACGATCCGCCAGATGGATGATATGACTTCCCATGGGGACCGATTCATCCCCCTGGGTCGCTCCGCGTCCATTCTCCCAGGGTACATGATGGAACTTTACCAGTCGGGCCATGGGCGAAAACGGTTTGAACGTCCCGAGGATCAGGCTCCCGGCAATGGAATGCTCTCCGGGTTTTGTATCCTCAAATTCCAGCAGATCGAGTCGATCCTGCAGGGAGAATGCGCCGATATCATGCAACGCACCGGCAATTAACAGCTCGAACCTTTCGTCGTCCGACAATTTTAATTCTTCACCCAATCGATCCGCCAAATAGGCGACCTGCATATGATGACTTCCCACGGCCGGGCTCATCATATCGACAATCCTGGCGATGGCGGCCACCAGATCGAACATATCTACGCGAAGTTTATGTGAAGCCATGATTCTATCTTCCTAAAAACCGCCGGACCGACCGTTGCCGACGTGATCTCGTCAGGCCTAAAACCAGCCAATGAAAAAAATTCAAAGCCGGCGCCCGATCCTAACGGTCTCGATTTCCGGGGGGTATTACCCCTTCATTAACACACCTGACACCCGATCACAATATTCCTGACTTTCTGGATCCACCGGTTTTAACGAATGTAACCCGGATCATTTGGGCTCCTTTCAATGAGGGTGTTCCTAATTTTTACCATGGCCAGGGTATCATGGGAACAATACGTTAGAAGTTCTTTTCTGATTCTTTGTTTTTCCTCGGTTTCCGTTGAAGGCGCGATCATTCTTAAATATTCGAAGGCCGCCAGGGTGCCCTCCTGGATGGCCAGTGTTCCATAGTCCATATCCGGGACAAGGGCCGGGAGGACCGACTTCAAGGAAAAAGAACCGTGAAATCGAGGATGGTAGAAATATTTTTTTATGAGCGCGCACAAATCCTCACAACGATCTATAATCTTCAGCAGGGCACTCCGGTGTTGAGGCAGATATTCGGCAAGGGCTTTTATAATTCTTATTTCATAGGTCGTGTATATAAAAATAGTTCCGCGATCTCCCAGGGTGTCGAGGAGTGTCAGGGCAAATTCTTTCCTGGGATCCGCGTCATCATGACAAAGGTATTCTTTGTGGGTCAGGGTGCCGTTCTCGAAAAGGATGTGATCAGACCATTGAAACGGAACGGTCTGATACGGTCGGGTTCCGGCATACCGGGGGACGGCAGGACTCACCGTTTCAAAATCAAGAAAATGGACCGGGTATTCAACATGTTTCAATTCATCGTATATTTTCTCGGACAGGAACGCCTGGTCGTTCACCACACACGCCTGGATGCGCTTCTGGAGTTCGGTCAACGGGTAAGTGCCGGGGATATCTTTGATGTCCACGATGTTTTCGGCGCTCAAGTCATCCAGCTTTTTTTGCGTAATTCCGGAAAGCTCCAGCACCCAATGTTCGGGCATGTGTCGGGTGCAATATCCCCAGAATTCACACGGATATGGATTGCTACAATGCCGGGACGGCTGGATCCGGGGAAATTCAGGGGCGTTGAGCATTTTTTTAAGTTCAAAAACCCTTGCAGGAATCTCTTCT
>JAHECI010000237.1 GCA_024641825.1 Desulfobacterales bacterium
CCATCGTTCAGTCCGATGCCCAAAGAAATAGAACGAGGGAAGGCCGCCAGAAAATCACCGCCTTGTTCCACGATGGTCTCCTGAACTCCGGTCAGGTCGGCCACACCGAAAAACCGAGCCCCCATGTCCATGGCCCGATTCTCGAGTTGCCCGCGCAGCACCCTCAGTAGTTCTATTTTCATTTCCATATTTTCTCAAAATAAACGCTTGGTTAACTTTTCGGCGAACGAAACCATCGTGTGCACAACCGTTGAATTATGCAACCAGATTTTTACCAATCTCCCTTGCTTTTTCAAGCAGGTCTGTCTGCTGAAGAATATCGTTCGGGTCCCTCGTTCCAGTGGCCACCATCGTGCCCTTGACATCGTAGTGCAAAAATGAAAACAGATTTTCAAGATATTCAAAGTAAACTTTGAAGGTCTGTTCATCCGGGTTGCCCTGGGTGAAGACCATAAACACACGTTTCTTTCCTTTTAAGCGACTCGTGAAATCCGGTTTGATAAACGGTACGAGACGATCCATAAAAAGCTTTGTTTGTCCGGATACTTGCCACATATAGACCGGTGATCCGAGGATGATTGCATCCGAGGACTGTATCTCCCCATGCAGCAGCTGCATGTCATCTTGAGTAACACACGTGCCGGTTTCTCTGCAGCTGAAACATCCCAGGCAGAGAGAAATATTCATATTAACAAGCTTATAAAACTTTGTATCGGCACCTTTTTCCGTGGCACCGCCAAGAATCGCTTTGACAAGTTTTTCAGTGTTTCCGTTCTTTCTCGGACTTCCTTCCAACCCCAATACTTTCACTGTGATCTTTTCCTCCGTATGCGTATTTTTCCCCACACTACCTTCATCAGACTTGAGGGTCAATAATGAAAATCGACCCAGGCCTCAATACCGGGCACCTTACGAAAATCCAGACCCCACATCAACCCTGTTTTATAACGTCGTCACTTTTAAAGTTTTTAATCGATCAGAAAATACGGGTTGTCTTTGGCAATGTCTTCTAAACGAATACCGATTGGCTCATTGCCTGACCCATAATCCGAGGCACCGAATCTTCGTTGAGTTTGAACAACCAGCGGAGAATTCAACTATAAATTTTAGTTGACCGATCAACGCTATGGCATTAACATAACATAATTATTCTTGATCTGCAGCAGAAAGCCATTGCCCGCAGCTTGGCCGACCAATATAAAGATCTGGTTTCACAAAGGCTGCAATGCGTTTCCGTTAAATAACTTCTCGGTATAATAAAGATTAGTAAATTTTACGGATTGATTTTGATTGATTTGATTTGAAACTATGTTGTCTTAGATCGTCTTATCCCGACGGCCCAACCCAAGGATGGCACCATGGCCGAAAAATTGACCTATGAGGAATTGGCCCAAAAGGTTAACGCCTTAGAAAAAAAACTTGCCAAGCTGGAGCAGGACAAGGAAACGATTCTCAAGAAGAAAGCAAGGTACAAAGAAGTCGAGCACCTCGCCAGTTTGGGGCATTGGGAGCTGGATCTGGTGACCAATTCACTGTATTGGTCTGATGAAATTTACCGAATTTTCGACCTGGATCCCGAGGGGTTTGAGGCGACCTATGAATCTTTTCTGGAGATCGTACACCCCGACGACCAAAAATCCGTACACAAGGCTTTCTCAGAGTCCATAAAAAATAGAACCGACTATGACATTGTTCACCGTCTCCTGCTCAAAGACGGCAGGATTAAATACGTACATGAAAAATGTCAGACCATTTACGACACGGACGGCAGCCCCTCTCGATCCATCGGAACCATACAAGACATCACCCGGCAAAAGAAAGAAGCCTATAGCTTTTCAGGAATTATCGGTCGTGATGCCAACATGCTGGAACTGTTCGAAACCATACGGCAGGTTGCAGATGTCGATATCCCCATACTCATTCAGGGAGAAAGCGGTACGGGTAAGGAGCTGATCGCCAGAGCCATCCACAATGAAGGTCCCCGTTCGGACAAACCCTTTGTGCCGGTCAACTGTGGAGCGCTGCCCGAAGGACTGCTGGAAAGCGAACTGTTTGGACACGTAAAAGGTGCTTTTACCGGAGCGGTGCGAAACAGAAAAGGCCGTTTTGAAATGGCCCAGGGCGGCACCCTGTTTCTGGACGAGGTGGCAGACCTGTCGAAGATGGTTCAGGCCAAATTGCTGCGCGTCCTTCAAGAAGGCACCTTTGAACAAGTGGGTAGCGAAAAAACCCTTTTAGCGGACGTACGCATCATCAGCGCCGCCAACCGTGTGCTGAAAAGCGAAATGGAAAAAGGACGTTTTCGGGATGATCTGTACTACCGCCTCAGCGTTGTCCCCATCCACCTGCCCCCGTTGAGAGAAAGGAAAAACGACATCCCTCTGCTCGTTGAAAATTTCCTTAAAAAAGCTCCGGTAGAAGGGCTTCGCAACGAAGGAATCTCCAATAGCGCCCTCGCAGCTATGGTTGACTATCCCTGGCCGGGAAACATCCGTGAACTTCAAAGCGCCATCCGATATTCACTGATAAAATCAAAAGGCCGAATCATTCAGCCCGATCACCTTCCCATTGAATTGAGGGAGATGAAAGTCAAACCGTCTTCCCGGGGACCTTTTCGGAAACTCGACCCAAGACGTGTCAAAGATGCCCTGCTCCGGAGTGGCGGGAACAAGGCCAAGGCCGCTAGACTCTTGGGCGTGGGGCGCGCCACCCTTTACCGTTTCCTGACGGCGTTTCCGGATGTCTCCTCAAACATCTCCGAATCTGAACATTAATTCGTCATTGCAGGTGGGTATAATTAGTTTCCAACAGGGAGTTTCCTCAATGTCGAACAATGTGCGTGTTCAGGGGGTGCGCTTTCCCGTGTAACGATATTGGCGGAGTGGCTTGGTTATTTCAATGACTTAGCAGTGGGGGAGACCGCGGCTCCCGCATGTTTTTCGCGGGAGAACGCGGAGGGGGCAGGAATGCCACCGCTGCTAAGTCATTGAAATAACCAGACACGTAGACGTCAAAGTGAAGCGGGGGAGCGTACCCCCTGAACACGTACCGAACAATTAATGAACCCCTTAACCAGAATCGAACGTCTTGGGTGTGAATACCCTATGGGCGGCGTTTGGATCCTGGCCCGCGAAATTTTTGGAGGATTTGCTCTTTTTCCTCTGGAGGCAACGCGTTCCATTCTCGAAGCTTTTCCCGGGTTCGTTCCCGTTCTTCCGGAGGGAGCTTTTGCCATTGCTGAAAGCGCTCCTGCATGAGTTCGCGGTCTTCGGAAGGAAGCTGCTTCCACTTCTCCATGCGCTGACGCAAGAGTTGCTGTCTCTCCTCGGGCATCGACCGCCATTGCTGATATTTTCTCTTGAGCATCTTTTTTTCTTCGGGAGATAATTTCTTATAGCCTCTTTTGTAGTTTTTTGCCTGAAGAAGAAATTGTCTCCCCCGGTCCGGTTGAGGGGAAATTGTTTGGCGATCCCGGTAATCGATGAACTGCCCATGGTTTGGCGCAATCTCTTTGTAGGTCTTTTGTGTTCTAAAGTGCGGATCCGCTCCGTTATACTTTTTCGACCGGCTATAGCTTAAGGTAGGACAAAAGAGGCGCATTATAAATACAAAAGCAAAAACAAGCGTCAACAGCTTCAAGTAGTTAAACGATCTGTATCTGTTTTTCATCATCGTCGATAAATCCAGAGTATTTTTAATCCCGAACATACGCATGAGAAACGGGCCTCATATGGTGGCGTTTTGTCTTCCCATCACTTGGTCCAATTTTTCGAGGGTCTCCATCTCTTCCAATAAATCCAGGTTTTCGAGAATGTCAATATTGTTGACGATCATTTTCTCTTCCACCCCGGCGTCCGAGGCTATCTTAACCGTTCGTGTATGTTGAATCCCCCTGATGCCGAACCACCCAAAGGCCACGACCAACACCCCGCACACAGCCGCCACATGCAGGGGTTTGATATACCCTGCCAAAAACGGATGCCACCACCCCCTGTGGTGTTTCTCCCCGAGTTTCTCTGAAACGGCGGTACGGAGTGCCCGGGCGCTCTCACGGGAAATTGACGGTTCCGGCATGGATTCCTTTATATTTTCAAGCAGATGGATCAGACGTTTTCGCTCCTGCAAGCAGGCTTCGCATGTCGACAGGTGATTCTCCCATTTAAGCTGTTCTTCAGGACCCAACTCCCCGTACACCTCCAACCAGAGTGTCTCTTGCCAATGGCGACAATTTTTCATACACACACCTCCTATGGCTGGACCCAATCCTGTAAAGCATCTCTCAAAAAATGGGTGGCCCGGAAAAGATGACTCTTGACCGTTCCCTCGGCCGATCCCACTATCTGAGCGATTTCTCGTATTTTCATTCCATGGAGAACTTTTAACTGAAAAACGACACGCTGTTTTTCAGGGAGCGTCTCCAAGGCCTCACTGATTTCCTGGGCAAGCTGTTTGCCCCTTAATGCCGTCATGGGATTAGATTTTACCCCCGGGTCCGGATAATCTTCATCCATTTCTTTTGAATCTGATCGCCCCCCCCGGTCACGCCGCCAAAATGTAAAGATTCTCTCCCATCTTTTACGGCGGCGTCGACTGTCTAAACACGTATTTACGAGAATGCGGTAAAACCAGGTATAAAAAGACGATTTCCCTCGAAAGTTATTTAAACTCCGGAAAGCACGCAGAAAGGCCTCCTGGGTAAGTTCTTGGGCTTCTTCCCTGTCCCCGGAGCACATGTTGTAAGCGATAGCATATGCTTTTTCCTGATACCGTCGGACAAGAATTTCAAAAGCCGACGGATCATCCTGCTGCGCCCGAGCAACCAACTCTTTATCTTCCAATGACATAAGGGGGGCATCCCGTTCGGCTATGGGGTGCCGTCCTCCTCTATTTACCGCTGTTGCCCCACTATTATACAAAAGCCAATCTCCAAATCTAATGCCCCGCTGACGGATCTTCTCTCCTCAGAGATGACAGGACCCTGGTACGGATCGGCCCAGATAAATCAAAAAAATTCTTTTAAGGGAGTGATGTCTAACAGTTAACCCACTATTTACCTTAAGTTATCTTGCGGTGCAAGTGATAATCCAGGC
Organism: Desulfobacterales bacterium; assembly: GCA_024641825.1. Lineage (GTDB taxonomy): Bacteria > Desulfobacterota > Desulfobacteria > Desulfobacterales > UBA11574 > JAAXQD01. Next base: position 5,091 of record JAHECI010000237.1, read on the forward strand.
CATACTGTTCTGTCGAGCATCGACTCGATTCGTGTTTCAACTCAATTTAGTTTTTTATTTTATATTTTTAGACGCTTATGCGGCAAAAAGGTTTACACGGCAGGCACTCGGTTTTGGCTTCGATCCCAATCTGACTTAACGTTTTGAAATACTTTTGTATTTTTTTAGAAACCCTATGTTTCTTGACACATAACTCTCATTTTAGTATACATTACACACAAAAAACAGGATGTCGATAATCACCTACAAGTTTAGGAGCTGTACCATGAAAAGAACAATATCCTTAGTTGCATGTCTGGCACTTCTTACAGTTATTTTTTCCTGTGCAGGGACAACAAACCAAGAAAGAGGTGCAAAAACAGGTGTTTTAGCCGGCGCTGCCGGTGGTGCCTTACTCGGTCAAGCCATTGGAAGAAACACAACAGCGACACTG
>JAHECI010000238.1 GCA_024641825.1 Desulfobacterales bacterium
TACCTTCTGACCGTAGCCGATTCCATGGCCACCGGACCAAAGGCCTGGAGTGACTGGACCGCTGCGCTTTTAAGAGATCTATTTTTTAAAGTTTTAAGTATTCTGGAGAAAGGGGAACTCGCATCCAGGGAGGCCGTCGAAATGGTTGAAAAGAAAAAAGCCGAGGTCCTCCGTTCTGGATCCAAGGTCGATGCCGGAGATGATATGGAGACGCTTTTTAATTTCATGTCTCCTCGATACCTTATTTATACACCGGCCCATTGTATTGCCGAACATATCGAGCTGTATAAAAATCTCGGAACGGGTGATTTTGTCTGGAACGTTTCCCGAACCCCTGATTCCAATACCCGAACGGTGACCATCTGTGCCAAAGATCGTCCCGGCCTTTTTTCAAAGATTGCCGGGATATTTACCTTGAACAATCTCGATATCCTCGACGCGCAGATCTACACCTGGCGGAATAACATTGCACTTGATATTTTTGAAGTCAACCCGCCGTTGGACCAGATATTTGAACAGGAACTGTGGGCCCGTGCTGAAAAGCATCTCAAAGCGGCGCTCGCCGGCGATCTGGATCTCTCCGGGGCTTTAAGGCAACAGATATCCGCTTACGGCCCGACCAGAAAACTCATAAAAGGGAAACCCCATCAAATCGTTGTGGATAATGAAAGTTCGAGTTTTTTCACCATCGTAGAGGTCTTCACGTATGATTTTCCGGGACTTCTTTACACCATTACCGATGCACTTTTCAGGTGTCGGCTTGATATATGGGTGGCAAAAATTGCCACAAAGGTCGATCAGGTGGTGGATGTTTTTTATGTCAGGGATTTCGATGGACAGAAAGTCGATTTGCCGGATCAGGTGGCGACGATTAAAACAACCATTGAGGCAGTTTTGCCAGGTTCAAAGCCTGAAGGGCCAAGCAGATAACCTTGTAATGATGGCTTGAATTAAAGAGTCACATTTCATTTTATCAGAAAGTTTCACGGATCGGTGGAATAAGGAGGAATAATTATGAAAAAAATCGAGGCGATCATAAAGCCGTTTAAACTGGATGATGTAAAAGAGGCGCTCAATGAGATCGGCATTCAGGGAATGACGATCTCAGAGGTAAAAGGTTACGGCCGTCAGAAGGGGCATAAGGAGATTTACCGAGGTGCTGAATATGTGGTGGACTTTATACCCAAAATAAAAATCGAAATCATCGTCGAGTCCAAGCGGGTGGAGCAGGTGATGGAAACCATACAGAAGTCCGCCTATACAGGGAAAATTGGTGACGGCAAAATTTTTGTTCTCCCCATCGAAGGCGTGATTCGGGTGCGTACCGGAGAAAAAGGAGAAGATGCGATATAAGTGAACGGAATTTGGCGGATGGGACAAAGAAGAGATAAAAACTTTTCATAGGGTTTTACCCGTTGCGCCGGCTATCTGAATTTAAACACAATGTCATGAACCTGTTTAATAATTAACAAGGAGGAATTATATTATGACACCCAAAGAAGTTTTAGAATTTGCACAAAAAAATGGTGCCAAAGTTGTTGATTTGCGCTTTATGGATTTTCCGGGCGTATGGCAGCATTTTACGGTTCCCATGAGTGAATTGGAAGCGTCGAGCTTTGAAGACGGATTCGGTTTTGACGGCTCGAGCATTCGTGGCTGGCAGCCCATCCATGCCAGCGATATGCTGGTTGTTCCGGACGCTACAACCGCTAAAATGGATCCTTTCTTTGAGGTTCCGACCCTGGTGTTGATCGGCAACATCGTCGACCCGATTACCCGGGAATCGTACACGCGCGATCCGCGGTACATCGCCCAAAAAGCCGAAGCATACTTGAAGAGCACCGGCATCGGCGACGTGGCATTTTTTGGCCCGGAAGCCGAATTTTTCATTTTTGACGATATCCGGTTTGCATCCGAAAACAACCACGCATTCTACGCCATCGACTCCGTTGAAGGCATCTGGAACTCCGGCCGGGAAGAATGCCCCAACTTGGGTTACAAGCCCAGACACAAGGAAGGCTACTTTCCGGTGCCGCCCATGGACAAATTCCAGGATATGCGTACGGAAATGCTGTTGACGTTGGAAGACCTGGGAATTGACGTTGAATGCCAGCACCATGAGGTGGCCACTGCCGGCCAAGCCGAAATCGATATGCGGTTTAAGCCGCTCTTGGAGATGGGCGATCAACTGGTATGGTTCAAATATGTCCTCAAAAACGTGGCCCATAAATACGACCGCACCGTCACCTTCATGCCAAAACCGCTTTATAACGACAACGGCACGGGGATGCACACCCACGGCAGTATCTGGAAAGACGGAAAGCCGCTCTTTGCCGGCGACAAATACGCCGGGGTTTCCCAGGAAGCGCTCTACGCCATCGGCGGAATACTGAAACACTGCCGGGCGCTGTGCGCCATTACCAACCCGACCACCAACTCTTACAAACGGCTGGTTCCGGGTTTTGAAGCACCGGTGAATCTGGCCTATTCCAGCCGGAACCGCAGTGCGGCCATCCGGATTCCCATGTACTCCGCGTCTCCCAAGGCGAAACGGATCGAATTCCGAACCCCGGATCCCTCGTGTAACGGCTATTTGGCCTTTTCCGCCATACTCATGGCCATGCTCGACGGTATCGAAAACAAGATCGACCCCGGTGAGCCGCTGGACAAAGACATTTACGGGCTGCCCCCCGAAGAACTGGCAGAAATTCCATCTGCCCCCGGCTCCCTGGAAGAAGCACTGGCTGCATTAGCGGAAGATAACGAGTTTCTGCTCAAAGGCGATGTTTTTACCCAGGATGTTATCGATATGTGGATAAAATACAAAACGAATAATGAGGTCAATGCCGTGAAACTCCGTCCGCATCCCCATGAATTCTTTCTGTATTTTGATATATAACCCCACCGCCTGAATCCCGGCAGCCCGCCGATAACTCGGCGGGCTGCTGTTTTTTCCAGCCCAAATTGATCAAGTGGAACGTAAAATCAGACTGTTTGGGAACCATCGAATTTCACCTCCCAACGTTATGTGTTCAGACATCCGTCAGGTGCGCCGTATTTTAGATCTCGATCACAACCCAAGCCTTGCTCAACTCGTTCGCGCCCTTCAATGTCTTATAAAAAAACTATTCATTGACATTCAAGATGCAGCATAACGTTGCGGATAACCTGGACAAAAAGCGGTAGCTTTTTGGATCAGAGTTCATCCGGTGGCTGGGTTTTAAGCGCTTCCCAAAACATTCTAGGAGATACGATTTGCATGGATTGTACTATCCCCAGTTCAAGCAGCTCTTTGTCACCGGTAACAAATATTTCTGCATTTCCGTTTAACGCAGTTGAAATGATAACGATATCATCCTTGTCTCTTATGTCGATATTAGTCAGGGTAGTTTTTTCAGGTAAAATGGAATCCTGGGTCAATAGCTCAATAAAATCGGATATTATTTCTTGGGGGGTCCCGATCTTGGTGTGCAAGATATTTTTTAATTCTGCGATTAACGGGGAGGAAATAACAAGTTGATGTGAGACTAATATTTCTCTGAGAACATCCGCACAAAGCCCACGGGTTGCCACGGCACTGACCAGCACATTTGTATCAAGAAACACCCTCATGATATCTGGGAAAAAATATCCTCGTCGGTTAAATATCCGCGAGCTTCAGCAAACGGCATTACCCTTTTTCTGATCTCCTCAAACTGCTCCAGGCGAAGCTGACGTCTGAGGGCATCCCGCGCGATGACACTTCTGTTTTTACCAGACCGCCGACTTGCTTTGGCCAGCAGGGCTTCCAGATCCTTGTCTAATCTTATTGTAAGGCTTGAGGTTTTCATGTCATACATTGTAAGACATTCTTTGCGGATGGTCAAGAAAAAATTTTAAACACAACGCTGAGCTGATGGGACTGCCATACGTAGCCCGGAAGGTAATGTCGTTTTGCTCTTGCCATTTGCCCGTATTGTTCTCTTAAACGTCTGCTTTTGACCCTAAAAATGGCCATTTAAGGCCTTATCTGACGCGAATTTAAAACGTTTTATCTATTATATCAAAATGTTCGTGTGGCCCGACCCTCATTCTTAACACATCAAACCCGAATATCGGGGTTATCTCTCTTGGAAAGGCTGGGATGTGAAGGAATTTATTCAAAAAGATCTTGAGGCGTTTTTAGAAACCTATTCGGGTTTTCAGAAAAACCCATGATTTTTTTATTATAGAAATTTTCCTTTTTACTCGTGGATTGCCGTTCGGCAAAAACCGGTCAACCTCACATTATAGCTCATCCATTGAACTGGATTGATGGGGCCATAATAAAATGGATAAAATTTCTTCACTCACTTAAGCCTGCAAGATATCCAGATGAAGATTCGTCTCACCCTGATGCGCAAAGCGACATATTTGTTATAAATAAATTAAAAACAACAAAATTGTAGTCATCATAATCTTAAATAACAGAAATGTTATTTAGGCACCGCCGGTATATTTCCGCTATCATAATAAGTTTCCCTATTTATCCAATAGGATACACTCTTTTTATCCCCCCTTTGGGAAACTTGGCACTCCTCTTGCTCTACAATCAAGAAAAATCCCGGGAATGTTAAACAGAGAATTTCTAATTGAAAAGGAGCAAGTCTAAATGAAGAAGATTGAAGCCATTATCAAACCGTTTAAGCTCGATGACGTCAAAGATGCGCTGAACAAAATCGGCGTTACCGGCATGACCATTAAAGAGGTCAAAGGATTTGGGCGTCAGCGGGGCCATAAAGAAATATATCGCGGCGCCGAATACCAGGTCGATTTTGTCCCCAAAGTACAAATCGATGTGGTGGTCGATTCATCCCTGGCGGATCAAGTGGTGGAAGCTATTTCCAGATCGGCAAATACCGGCAAGATCGGGGACGGAAAAATCTTTGTCTTTACAGTTGACGAAGCGGTTCGCATCCGAACCGGCGAGACTGGGGAAGGTGCGATTTAACGTTTAGTATTGTGACGGTTATTAAAATATTTATTCAAAATAAAAGGAGTACAAGTGTCATGAAAAAATTTATTATTTCTGGTTTATTTATTCTAATCAGTGTTGCCTGCGTCTGGGCCGGAGACGAAACGCCCACCGTCTTATCCAACAAAGAGGCCATCAGTCTGGTTCAGACCCATGCCGATTATGTATGGACACTGGTTGCCGCGGCCCTGGTCTTCTTTATGCAAGCCGGATTCGCCATGGTGGAGTCCGGATTTACACGGGCCAAAAACGCCATTAACATCATGATGAAAAACCTCATGGATTTTTCTATGGGATCCCTGGCATTCTGGGCCGTTGGGTTCGGACTGATGTTCGGTGTGTCCAAGACCGGCTGGCTTGGAACATCCGGATTTTTTCTGAGCGATTTCAGCCCCGGCGGCGACCCATGGGTCTTGGCGTTCTGGATGTTCCAAGTGGTTTTTGCCGCCACAGCGGCAACCATCGTCTCCGGTGCCATGGCAGAGCGAACCAAATTCTCCGGATATTTGATTTACAGTATCTTTA